>JAILKG010000123.1 GCA_024693915.1 Treponema sp. | reverse complement strand
AATAATTATTTTTCCAGGGAGTCAGGAAAAACTCTTCCAAAGAGATTTATAATCCCATGGAAATTAAGCTGTTTTATTCCTTAGGAAGAAAATACTTTGAAAATAACTTACAATCCCAGAGTAATGTAGGCCTGGAAAACGTGTTTATCTTTTGCTTCGATAAGATTCAAAAGATCTTCCAGATAGTTATAACGCCAAGAAGCATTGATGATAAACTTTCTGTCCATACCTGGGCTTATAGAAAGACCTGCCTGAACACCAAATACCTGGGTGCTGTCACTATTTCCGTGATATTTTAAATTTTCATCCTGATAGTAGGATCCTTTTAAAATCAGACCTATTCGGTAGTAGTAATAATGGGCATCGTGATAATAAGCAAAAAGATGGTCAGCAGTAACGCCTGCACTTGCTTTTCCAAGATAGAAGTTTTTAAATGTATCTGAAACAGAAAGACTTAAATTTCCTTCAAGATAAGCATAATTGCAATTGTTTTCAAAAGAATAATGAAGATCTAAGGGCAGATCAAAACGGTTCCAGTTGATTTTAGAAATTGTTTTGGAAGAAAGTGTAGGGGAGAGCTCTTCTTTTGTATACCAGGCCATACCGGCAGAAAGACTGAAATTATAATTCAGCGGTTTTTGAAGGAGGAAAAGGGCGGCCATCCAGGCGTCAAAAGACCAGTCAAAGCTCTGAAGATTAAATTTTTTGTCAAAAAGAAGATCTGCAGCAATAAGACTGGAAATCTGTCCTTTAAGACCCCAGTAATCTACGGAAGATTCTTTTGAAGAAGATAAAAGTCCGTTTTCTTCAGGGGCATAATTAGCAGAAGAGAAAAAGTAACCTCCAAGCCATATAAAATCTTTTATACCCAGAACACCGCAGTAGATGTCTGTCATAATCTGGGTTCCCATAAAGTCATTTACAGTAATATTAGAAACTGGATCATTAGAAGGAATGTTAAAATCTATTCCAGTAAGAAAGACACCGTAACGGCTTCCAGCTGTTCCAAATGCCAGAGTAACTGCATCAAGAATTTTTAATCCTAAAAGCAAGTCTGAATATCCCTGAACAAGACTTCCTTCCTGGCTTCCATAATCTGTATTAATATTGAAGCCTGTGTAGTAAACTGCATCCAGACTTGTTTTGAATTTTAAATTAAAGAGACTTTTACTTGAATGGGTATTCATTAAAGGGGAAATAGTTTGATAACCGTCCTGTATATCACGGGCAATTTCAGCGGAATCTGAAATAAAGTTCAGGACATTTTTGGTGTCTTCAAAAAGTGAACCATATATTTCATAACTATAGTAATCTTCAGAGGAATTATCTTCATCCTGATTTTCATAATTTTCATCAGAAGAGCCGTAAGAATCTGAATATTCTGGACTTCCTGTAGAATCCGACTGATAATCATCGTAATCTGAATTTTCTGAATAATCATCCGAATATTCATCTGAATTTTCTTCTTGTGTGCTGGATGTATCTGTAAAATCAGATTTATCCAGTTCTTCAAAGCACAAATCGTTTACAAATTCAGAAAAAGTTCTGAAAAATGAATCTGCAAGGCTTCTGTTTTGTGAAACTTTATTAGTTAGAGAAGACGAATCGTAAGATACGGCAAAGGCGTTTGTAAGGCTTAAAACAAAAGAGGCGATAAAAGCAATTTTTAATATTTTTTTCATATTTTTTACCTCTTACTTATTTTCTGAAGAAATCCAGCCGCTGGTTTCTGGACTTAAAGAATAGGAAATTCTGTCTGAATCATCAGACTTTGAATGTGACTGGTGCAGCGTAACTTTAGAAACCCTGTAATAACAGGTGGTAGTTAGAGGCATAGGGTCAATTATTTTTCCGTCAGAAGTGTAAGAAAGGTTTAAGGGATCACTTGGATCAAGGGTAAAATCATAATCTGTATAAGTTGTTTCTCCCTTGTAAGTAGAATGTCCTCTATAGCTTTTTGCAGCAGAACTAATGTAAACTCTTTTTATAAGTTCATAGTTCTGGTAAGGATTTTCTGTGCTTCTCCAGATGTAATAGGCGTAATCTCGTGTCCAGTCCTGATTATCAGATTTTGAATAGGAAACCTCTGTGGATAAAGAATAAGAAATTTCTGCACCATTGGAAGTAAAACTGATGCTTGGAATAAAACTTGGTGCAAATGGAATCAATGCCATGTTCAGAACCTGGGAACAGGATGAACAAAACAGAACCATAAATGAAATCAATAATATTGATAGAAAACGCGCTTTCTTCATAATAACAATATTTTATATGTA
>JAILKG010000036.1 GCA_024693915.1 Treponema sp. | reverse complement strand
CACCACATGGCTGGAGGCGCCTAAAAGTTCAGGGCGGGTGCAGGTTGCAAGATGGTATTTTATAAAAAGGTCAAATTCTTCAGGGCTCAGGGCATTAAGTTCACGCCTCATGTAATCTGCAGCTCCTTCCTGAGAAAAGCGCAAAAGGGGCTTTTGGCCCAGTTCCTGGTTTATGGAATCAATATCGCAAAGGCGCTGGTAAGAATAAAGGCTTTTTTCCGTGGTTACGCAGTGAAAATCTTCCGTAAGTTCGCCCCTTTTTATGCTATCCAGAATATTTCTTTCCTTAAAGCAATACTGAATCAGGGCATATTCATTCATGATGTAAGCAGCAAAAATATAGCCGCCCTTTTTTGTCACTCGTCGGGCTTCCCTGTATGCCTGAATTTTTTCTTCCCTTGTCTGCAGATGGTAAAGAGGGCCGAACATTATGGTAATGTCAAAAGCCTGGTCATCCAGAAAACTTAAATTTGTAGCATTCCCTTTCCAGGTTTTTATGTTTTCGTGCTTTGACCTTAAAACTTCCAGATTTCTTGGAACCAGTTCTACAGCAGTAACGTCATGACCCCGGTGACAGAGTTCCACAGAATAGCGGCCTGTTCCTGCCCCAATATCAAGAATTTTTAAGGGAGCTTTATTAGCGCCAGAAGTCACATCCACAGATTGGCTTACGCCCCGTAAAATATCAATGTAATGCTGTATAAAATGGAGGGAAGTTAGAAATTCAACGGTACCGTGCCGGGTTGTCAGCCGGTGGTCCTCGTTGAATTTATTGTAGTATTTTTCAATTTCTGTCATTGGGGAAATTCCGCTTTTAAGGCATTTTCCAGTTTACCGGCATTTTTTCCATACCGGCAGAACTTTTCTAGGCATTAAATGCTTCGTCTACTTTCTGGCACCACTCTTTTTTCTTTTTTGCCGAAATAAAGAGTGCGTTAAAGGCATTTTTCACCAGAGTCTTGATTTCTTCTATAGAGAAGTTAGCCTCTGAATGAAGCTTCCAGAATTCTTCTATTAAAGTAGTCTTAAAGAAAACCGGGTCGTCAGTATTTACTGTAACAAAAATTCCTTTATCAAAGAAAGTGCGGATTGGATGTTCAGAAATGGATTTTACATAGTGCTTTGTGAAAACGTTGCTTGTAGGACAAACTTCCAGAGGAAGCTGGCTTTTCTTAAGCTCTTCCATAAGCTTTTCGTCCTGGTATGCAGTGATTCCGTGACCAATTCTTTCTGCGTGCAAAAGGTTGATTGTATCCCACATTGATTCAGGGCCAACATCTTCACCGGCATGGGCAACAGCGTGGATACCGTCTTTAATGGCCTGTTCAAATACAGGAGCATATTCTGCTGCCGGACCTTTGATTTCAGCACCGCCAAGACCAATTCCGATTACATCCTTGCAAGGATATTCCTTCAAAAGATTGTAATTCTTCATGGCATTTTCGCAGCCAAAAGTTCTGGAAACATCCATCAAAAGCTTTATTACAATTCCGTGTTTTTTCTTGATCTGAGCAATTTTTTTGGAGAAGATTGCAGTCATCTTTGGATATTCAAAGCCTTTTTTAAGGAAGGCAGTTGGAGCAAAGAAAGCTTCTGTATACACAATATTGTTTTCAAGGAGATATTCTTCAAGGTCGTCAAAAACGTAGTTCAAATCATCTTCGCAGGTGAATAAATCCTGAATTTTCACGAATGCCTGAATGAATCCGTTCAAATCCTCGTAAGAAAAGAGGTTTGTGATATCCTCATCAGTCATTTCTTTATCGAATCTTTTTTTATACAAAGCCTTAATTGTCTCGATTGTAGGAACAGCCTCGATATGAAGGTGTATTTCTGCTTTAGGAACGCGCTTTAAAAGTGAGTAAAATTCTTTCTGATCCATAATTCTTCTCCATCAGGTACAATTCACCTTTCTTCTTTATCGGCAGAAAAAAGCCCTGACTTTAGTGTTTTTTCATTCTACTCTCTTTTGTTCTGTAATTCAAGGTTTAAAAACAGAGCTTGACCAGAGCTGGGCCTTTGTAAAAAATTGATAAGAAAAAGCTTATAAAAATCTGTTCTTATAATTCCAAAAAGCGCCATATCAATGACAAAGAAAAAAAAGTTAATTATAATGATGAAAGTTAGGTTTAGCATTAAACCTAAAAATACCGGCACATTCCCTTGTTTTCCCACAGAACACCGGGTCGCCGGCACCCCTTCCTCAGGAGTAGTTATAATGAAAAAACTTTTATCGATTTTATCCCTCTTTTTCCTCGCTTTTTACTTGTGGGCGGCGGAAATAAAAACTGAAGACGGAATTTCAGTTTCCTTTGACGGCTGCATGGACGGCTCCATTCATTTTGTGGCAAAGACAAAAAAAAGCCTGCATCCCGCAAAAGATTTTGAGTTAAAGAGAGAATTGAGCCAGAAAAAGTTCATCAAGAACTCAGATGGTTCCTACCTTTGGGAAGAATACCGCATTCAGCCAGAAAAAAAGGGCTACACCCTCTTCTTTAAGGAAAAGCCCCTCTACACTTCAAGCTTTTCTATGGAAAAAACTCTGCTCAGAGAAATACGAGAATGGAAAACCGCAAAGGAATTTTACGGTTTTGGAGAAGCTCCTACAGCCGTAAACCTTTCAAACCAGTCCTGGACAATCTACAATGAATCAAAGTACGGAAACCATGCCCTGCTCTTCATTCCTTACTATTTTTCTGACGAAAGCACCAGCGTTTACTACAACGCAAACTCAAAAGATAAAATCTACTTTCAGGAAGGCAGCGACCCCCAGGTCTACCGCTCAGAATACAGAAGAATCGACTGTTATGTTCGCCAGGACACCAGTGCCCAGAGCTGCGTTCAGAAGTTCTACGAAGAAACCGGAACTTCCTGCATGCTTCCAAAGTGGGCATACGGCTACATTCAGTCAAAATACGGCTATGAATCAGCCGATGAAGTCATCCAGCTTGCAGACGACTTTAAAAAACACCAGATTCCCCTTTCTGCAGTAGTTCTTGACCTCTACTGGTTTGAAAAAATGGGAGATATTTTCTGGACAAACAAGAATTACCAGAATTACCAGGAAATGGAAGAAAGGCTTGAAAAAGACGGAATCAAACTGATTACAATCACTGAACCTTTCTTCACTTCTGACAGCAAAAATTTTGAAGAACTAAAGAAAAGCGGTCTTCTCTGCAAAAATAACAAGGGAAAGCTGGCACTCTGGCGAGACTGGTGGTGCTTCGACTCAAAAGACGGAGGTCTCTTTAATCCATTTGAAAAGAAAGCCGCTGACTTTATGGGAAAGCGCTACAAGGAGATGCTGGATTCCGGAATTGACGGCTTCTGGACAGACTTAGGTGAACCGGAAGGCGCCTGGAACGTAAAAGGCTTAAAATACGGAAAATTCGAAGAAATGGACCTTCACAATTATTACAACTACTACTGGTCAAAAGCCCTATTTGAAGGTCTTCACAAGCTTGAGCCGGACAGACGTCTTTTCATCATGTCCCGCTCAGGTTTTACAGGAATCGGAAAATTCAACGTTTCCGTATGGTCAGGTGACGTAGCCGTAAGCTGGCCTAGCCTTGGCAAAAACATCGCCTGGGGTATAAACGCAGGACTTACCGGTCTTCCTTACTGGGGAAGCGATATTGGTGGCTTTACTCCGGAAGAATCCCCGGAAGAACTTTACATCAGATGGCAGCAGTTCGGCGCCTTTACTCCTGTTTACAGAGCCCACGGAACAGGTCCAAGGGAACCATTTGCCTTCTCAGAAAAAGCAGAAAAAATCGTGGCAAATCTGATAAAAAACAGAGAGCGGCTTCTTCCATATATCTATTCAACTGCCCGCCAGACAATGAGCGGAAGCCCAATGATGAGGCCAATGTTCTTTGAAGACAAAAATACTCCTTCAAAATTCAATGAAAAACAGTTCATGTTCGGTGACTGGATTTTAGTTTCTCCAATTACCCAGGAAGCAGTTTACGAAAGCGAACACCAGACCTACCTTCCTCAGGGAGACTGGTACGATTTCTTTACCCTGGAAAAAGCAGACTCAAAAAGTGAAGGAAGAATTGTTACAACAAAAAATACAATCGAAAAAATCCCGGTTTACATCAAGGAAGGCGCAATCATTCCTTTTGCAGAAAAGAATACTGCACCTGCCGCTACAGATGAAGCTGGAAAATCTGCAGAATCTCTAGCTGGTACAAAGTCAGAAAAAGCCGATAAGAAAAACTACGGATTTTTTGTAATTCCTTTTGAAGGCTCAGAAAAGAAAAGCAGCTCCTTCACCCTCTACAACGACGATGGCGTAAGCGAGCAGTACAAAAACGGAAACTTCTCTGAGCTTAAAATCCAGCTTACTTGTGAAAATGGAAAGAATCTCCTTAAGGCCCAAGCCAGTGAAAAGAGGGATTACCTTTCAGAAGTTTATACAATCAGCCTTCCAAAAAAGGCAGCTGCAGGAAAAGACTGGACAATAAGCCAGTCAAATCCAAATACAAAAGAAAAAACTTTTACTCTGGAAGAATTGCTTAAAGGAATATCTTTCTAGATTGATTTTTCTAAAAAAAAGGGGCTGTCCAATAAGTTTAGTGACTGCGGTCATTGAGCCTGTCGCCCGCTTGCGCACGGAGCGAAGCGAAGTAATGACCATTTACACTATATCTGGTGGTTGCTTCGCGCCTTCGGATGAGAACCTCAACCACCGCAAACTTTTCTTTTTGGACAGCCCCTTCTCAGGAGAAAAAAATGGGATCTAAATCTATTGCTTCTATTGGAAAAGTAATCCTTCAGATTGCTTTAGGTGCAATGCTTACTGTTGCAGGAATCTGGGCTCTGCAGGGCGGTGGAGATGCTGCAGTTTCCGCTCTTAAAGGTCTTTTTGACCGTGATGTTGGAAATGTAATTGCACTGATTTTTGGAATTGTGGAACTTCTTGCCGGAATCTTCCTTATCCTGGAACTTTTTATTGGGGATAAATTCGGAAGTCTGGGCGGAATTTTAAGTCTAATTGTTATTATCGTATGGTGTATCGCTATTGTTGTTATTGATTTTATCGGCGAAGGCGGACTTTTTAACGATTTTAATACAAAGCACTTTTTAAGCTGGCTTTATAATTTTGCCTGCCACGCTGTGGTTCTTGGGGCACTTATCTACATTAAAGACTAAGTAAAAAGCTTCCGATAAAGATAGTATGAAAAAGAAATTTGTAATTCCCTTTGTACTAATGCTTTTTTCGGAAGCTTTTATTTTTTCCCACGAAGGTTTGGGTTTTGACTGGAGTATTCTTACTGGTTTTCCAATTTATGGTCAGTCTGAAACAAAAGATATTGTAGATGATTTAACAGAGGATTCTGCTAATCGTGTAATCGCAGGCACCTATATCGATTTTTCCTACGGATTAAACGAAATTTTATCTCTCTATGCTGGAGCACAGATTCGTTCTGATTTTTTGTGGAATGGTTCTGCAAATGTTACTCAGCTGGACTATAACTTTTTTGCCGGTCTTCAGGTATGCCCATGGGATTTTGGCATAATTTTCAGCCTTGCCTATGCTCCTGGTTCCTGCACACAATTCATTAAAAGTCCCGGGAATGAAGAAAATCCTTCAAAAAAATATACCCACCAGTGTGCCTGGGGAAACGGTTTCAGACTGGGAGTTGAATACGATATTCTCCACAATTACGATGTTGCAGTTTCTCCTGCTGTAGGACTTCTTTATGAGTTCTTCCCAAGAGGAGATCATGTCTATGATAATCTGATGTCTTTTTACATTGGGTTGAAGTTCTAGAATTTCAAGAAAAAAAAACTTTTTGGCGGCTCTGCA
>JAILKG010000007.1 GCA_024693915.1 Treponema sp. | reverse complement strand
TGCCAAAAGCGCCGCAAAAGCCCAGGAAGAGGAAATAAAAATATTCTCCAGTACAGAAGAAGGCAAAGAAGAAAGCAGCCCTAAAGGAAGCGCAAAAAACGAAAAAAAATCTTCAAAAGAAAAAGGCAGTGATTCTTCAAGGGCAAAGTCAATAGAAGAACTTGCCAGAGAAAATGAAAGCGGACCTTTTGAGATTATAAACTGGGGACCAGGAGAAATCATACCACCGGCAGTAAAAAATGCTCAGTTTTATGTAGAATTTTCATACCCTATTGCTGCAATTCAGGCATTAAAAGACGGAAATGACATTCAAAAGGAAGCAGAAAAAATCTTTCAGATAAATCCTAAACCAGAAGGAAAATATATCTGGTATGGAACAAAAATGCTTTCATACGAGACAAAGGAACCTCTCACTCCTCTTACAGAATACACAATTACTGTAGGAGACGTAAAAAGCCTTGGTGGAAAAAGCCTTACAGGAAGAAAAACATTTACAACTTTAATGAGCCTTCCTGAAATCAAGAGAATTGATATCGGCAAAAAGGATAAATCAAGTTATTTTTACTATGACAGCGAATCTGGAATTCCTTTTGAAAAAGCAAAATATGCAAGAATCTGGTTTGACGGCTATGTAAACAAGGATTTTGCATCAAAAGCAATAGAAGTTGAATTTACTGACAAAAATCAAAAAACAGAGAAAAAAGACTTTAGAATTTTCCCTGTATTCGATAAGGATGAATGGGCAGATTTTTCAGAAGACAATAAATACACAAACAGCTACTATCTGGAAATACTTGGAAATCTTGAAAACGAAGGAAAATTGACATTTAAAAGCCCTGAAAACAGACTTCAGAAAGAAAATGACGGCAAAAAAACAAAAGAATTTACTTTTGAAACATTAAAACCATTTACCCTAAAGCTTTCTTACCCGGGCTCCCGCTGGGACGATGAAGCAAATGCCTTTACCTTTGAATTTACCCATGAAATCGACCCAAAAAGCATTGCTGGAAATGTAAAATGTGGAGAAGAAATAATTCCGGAAGGGAAAATTCAAGTTAGTTCAAACTGTCTTACCATTGTAAATCCACCGGTTGAGCCAAATAAGCAGGAAATCATTACTGTTTCAAAAAACATTCAGAGTATATATAAAACAAATCTTACAGAGGATTACAGTGTATTCGTTCTTGGCAAAAATAAAAACGGCTACGTTCGTTTTCTTGACTCAGGAACTAAAATGCTGGAGGCTCAGTTTCCTCATAAGCTGATTTTTGAATACATGAATGTCACAAATGACAGCGCCTATAAACTTTCATCTACAGATAATCCGCTCTACTACCCTTCCTGGAACGAGAGATGGGACAGAGCTCAGAAAGACGGAAAAAATCTTACTCCAGGAGAAATAAACAAAAACTATTTTGAAGAAATCGACCTTGATCCTTACTTAAAAGACGGAAAAGGCTGGGTAACTTTTGAAGCCGACATAGGAACTATTCAATACGGTTCAAACAAAAGCCGGGAATCAAGCCAGTCTAACTTTTTAAATCTTCAGGTTACAAATCTTGCTGCCACTGCCAGAATCGGTATAAACCAGGCTGTAATCATGGTTCGAAGCCTGGACAAAAATCAGCCTGTAAAAGATGCAGAAGTAAGACTTGAAAATCTTATAGACCGAAACGCTTTTTCAAAAAGCGTAAAAACAGATGAAAAAGGTCTTGCAATAATAGACGGAAAGGACTCTTACAGAAATCTTTTTGATAATTATCAGAAGGCTTCCAATGTAGTAATTTCTGTAAGCTACAAGGGAGACAAAATCAAATTCAAACCTGCAGGCCACTACACCTGGAGCTACGACGTTTATTCAGATCAGGTTTACGAAGCACTTAAAATCAAGAGCCGTACATTCATGTTCTCCGACAGGGGAATCTACAAACCGGGAGAAAGTGTTACCTTCCGTGGCATAGACAGAAACCAGAAGCTGGGAAGTTTTATCCCCTACCAGGGAAGTTACACCATAACTTTTGAACAGAACAGCTGGAGAAGTCAGAATGTTTACGGAAGCCTCTATGGAGAAACTGCAGAGTCAGGAGGCTTCTGGGGAAGTTTTAACATTCCTGAAGACATTGAACCAGGAAACTATTCTATCGTTTACAAAAGAAACGACGGAAGCCAGACAGAAAGGCTTTATATTACTGTAAAATATTTTGAAAAAAGAAAAACTCAGGGAGAAATTGTAAACACCCAGGAAAATCTATACGCGGGAGACAAAATTTCTTCTACAATTAAAGCCTCCTATCTTGCAGGAGGCTATCTGGCAGGAGAAAAATACAGCTGTGCCTGGTACAGCCAGCCTTCATACTTTTTACCTGAGAAAAAAGAATTTTCTTCATATGAATTTAACCCAAGTTCCCGCTACGACTACGATTACGAGGGAAAAAGTTTTATAAACTCTAGCGAAGGCTATTTGTCAGAAAAGGGAGAAGCTCAGGTAAACTGTTCCACCCAGGGAGATACTAAGGGCCAGTGCAAAATCTGGCGCCTGGAAGCAAGTGTTACTGATGAATCAAATGAAAGTCTGACTCTTGTTTCCCAGAAAACAGTTCACCCGGCCTTTTTCTACGCAGGAATTGGAAGTGCCCGGGATTTACGGGGCTTTGCAAAAACTGGAAAAGAACTCACCTTCCCAGTTATCCTTATCACTCCTGAAGAAGAAATTTTAAAGGACAAGAATCTTGTTCAGGGGGCAATTGAATACAGCTTTACCAGTCACTACTGGACATACGATTACCAGAACAGCATAAACGATTCAATTTACAAGCGCTACCAGAAGCACGACGACATAGAATATCAGGGAAGTCTTAAAGCAGATTCCAGAACAGAAATAAAATTCACTCCAAAAAACGCAGGCTATTATACTGTAAGAGTGAGCGCTAAAGATAAAAATGGAAGAATCTGTGCAGCAGAAAGAAACTTCTATGTTACAGGCAGCAATGCAAGCTTCTATTTTGATGACAATGATGCAGGAATAAAACTGATTCCGGATAAAAATATCTACAGGCCTGGAGAAACAGCTCAAATTCTCCTTGAAAGTCCTCTTCCACAGGGAGACTACCTGATAACCACAGAAAGAGAAGGAATTTTCACAAGCGAAGTTCGCCACCTTGAAGAAAACACATCAGTTCTTCAGGTTCCAGTTGCCCGAAACTTTGTACCTGTTTTCTATCTTTCTGTAAGTTCATACTCTGTTAGAAGCGGAGAACCAAGCCACAATTGGGGCGAAAAGGATATGGACAAACCAAAAGGCTACTATGGTGTTACAGAAATTATGGTAGATCCAATGGTAAGAGCCTTTAGCATTGATGTTCAGATGGACAAAGAAAAATACAGACCTGGAGAAGAGGCAACAATCACCCTTACTGCAAAAAAAGGCGGAAAAGCCCTTGAAGGTGCTGAGCTTACAGTAATGGCTGTAGACAGGGCTGTACTTGATGTTATTGACTACCACGTTCCTGACCCAATAAGCGAATTTTACTCAAAATACAACTTCCCTCTCTGTGTAACTGGAGGAGACTCCCGCTACTATCTTATGGATCCGGTTACTTACAGTGTAAAAAATCTGCAGGGT
>JAILKG010000006.1 GCA_024693915.1 Treponema sp. | reverse complement strand
TTATCCTTTCGATAATGCTTGCTGCGAATCCTTTTTCAAATACCTGAAAAAGGAAGAAACCAATCGACGGACATATCACTCTTTGGAAGAACTGAACATGTCCATCTTCAAATATATTGAAGGATTTTACAACTCAAGAAGTCCACATGGCTCTCTTGGTATGCTTACACCAAATCAAAAAGAAGAATACTTTTGGAATCAGGCTTAGGCCTGGTTCCTTAAAAGTTTTTTTCAAAATTGTGTCCACTTACTTGACTATGGTTCAACTGAGTGCCTGATGAGATATGTATAGTTTCTCGGAAGCTTTTTGCATGCTTCCGCAATCTGCAGTTTCCAAAAAGTAATGTATTTGTATAAGTGTCATTATCCTTTCTCCATAAACAAGTTTTTCCACACATTGATTGCTTTACTCATTATAGCAAAAAAACAATCTTGCTTGTAGTATTTGATTGGTTGGACAATCCAACAATAATTTTATCTAGGAGTTTTTTCTCTATATCCAGATTGCTAAGAATCCCCTTTATTACTGGCAAAAATTCTTTTTCAGAATAATAAACTTTATCATCAACAGAATTCCTCAATGTGTCAATTATCGAATCGTAAAGTTCCTGATTAGACTCGTATTTTTCAAGTTTCTTCTGCTCGTTTTCCTCTCTTATTTTGTTTTTAATTTCGGTAATGTTTTCTTTAAACTTGATTTGCCGGATTATTTATTATCACGGCTTTTGAAAATCAGAACTTTTCCGAATGATTTTTTAGAACAAAAGATGCTCTGTAAGATGATGACGATTATAAACCAGAACTTTTTAAATTGTCAACATGCTTTTTTGTATTAATTTTATACAATTTTTTTAATACTTCCAAAATTTGTTTTATTTTTCATACATTTTTCATTGCTTTAACCCCTAAATATTGTTAGAATAAATTCAACTATATTAATAAAAAAGAAGGAGGTATTTTATGCGTTACGTATGTCAAATTTGCGGATATGTTTATGATGACGATAAAGAAAAAATCCCATTTGACCAACTGCCGGATGACTGGAAATGTCCTCTTTGCGGCGCAGCAAAATCTGATTTTGCGCCTGAAGAAGCAAAAAAGTCTGTCGCACCGGTTAGTGTAAACACAGAAGCTGCAGACCTAAAAAAATTATCTGCCGGTCAGTTAGCTGCTGTCTGTTCTAACCTCGCAAGAGGGTGTGAAAAACAATATAAGGCTGATGAAGCTGCTTTGTTTAACGAACTTGCAGAGTATTTTACTAAAATTACGCCTGCGGTAAGTGATGCAACGGTTGAGTCTGTAGCTAAGCTTTTACAGGATGATATCGATAACTATCCTAATGTGCGTGCGGTTGCGGACCAAAACAAGGACCGCGGTGCTGCAAGAATTTGTGTCTGGGGTGAAAAGGTTACAAGAATGCTATCGTCTTTGGTAAACCGTTATTTAAACGAAGGCGAATCAATGCTTGCAGATACGGATATCTGGGTATGTACGGTATGTGGATTTGTCTATATAGGAGAAACCCCTCCCGAACTTTGTCCGGTCTGTAGTGTACCTCCTTTTAAATTTGAAAAGATTGAAGGGAGGGCTTAAGCTATGGAACAAAAAGCAGTTAGAAATATAAGGCTTTGTACTAAAGATTGCCTGTGCTTATATGTCTGTCCTTTTGGGGCAACAGATACTGAAAACAGCATTATCGATGTAGATAAGTGTAATGGTTGCGGCATATGCGCCAAAGCCTGTCCAAGTGGGGCAATCAGCATGGTACCTGTCAACTATCCGCCTCAACAGCCTAAATCGGATGAAGTTAAGGCAACGCTCAACAATCTTTTACAAAATAAATCAAATGGAGAAACGATGGCAAAACAACTCGCCTCAAAAACCGATAAGGAAGGCCTAAGTCGTCTTATGAGTGCAGTTGCAAAATCAGAAAGACTTATTGCGGAAGATATTGCAAGAGAAGCCGGTTTCATGCTTCCTCAAAGCAATAACGCTCATGAACTTTTGGAAGAGTTTATTAAAAATCCGCCAACATCGGATTTTCCTCTTGATACAGCAAAGAAACTTTTGGATATTATTCCAAATAACGAAACAAATGTACAATCGAAAGGAGAAACAACTATGGCTAAATGGAAATGTACAGTATGTGGTTATATTCATGAAGGAGATCAGCCACCGGCAGAGTGTCCGGTATGTCATCAGCCGGCTGACAAATTTGTAAAATTAGAGGAAGAAAACTCTAAAAATCCTTATGCGGGAACAAAAACAGAAAAGAATCTTTGGGAAGCTTTTGCCGGAGAATCACAGGCAAGAAACAAATATACATATTTTGCTTCTGTAGCAAAAAAAGCAGGTTATGAACAGATTGCTGCTTTATTCCTTCAGACAGCCGACAACGAAAAAGAACATGCAAAACTTTGGTTTAAGGCTCTCGGAGGAGTAGGTGATACAGCAGAAAATCTCCTTGCCGCTGCCGAAGGTGAAAATGCAGAATGGACAGATATGTATGACAGAATGGCAAAAGAAGCTGATGAAGAGGGCTTCCATGAACTTGCAGAACAGTTCAGAGGTGTCGGTGCCATTGAAAAACTTCACGAAGAAAGATACCGTGCTCTTCTTAAAAATGTTGAAGCAATGGAAGTATTCAAAAAAAGCGGCGTAGTTATGTGGGAATGCCGAAACTGCGGTCATGTAGTCGTTGGCACTGAAGCTCCGGAAGTTTGCCCTGTTTGTAAACATCCGCAATCTTACTTTGAAGTAAGAAAAGAAAACTACTAAACATATAGCTGTTTGTAGATAAAAAACAAATTTTTAAAGCGTGTATTAAGTTGAGATTTTCTCACTAATACACGCTTTTTATTCGTTAATTAAAAGAAATGGGATCTGCTTTTTTTACATATATGTTGGCACCCTCGTCTCCATCTTGCGGTCGATTTGCTTTTCTATCAATTATTAAATTA
>JAILKG010000001.1 GCA_024693915.1 Treponema sp. | reverse complement strand
TCTAGCGCATTAATGCGCGTTTTTTGGACCGTGGCAATGCCGACCAGAGCGCTTTTATTTGTAAAACATATTAATAATGCGTTTGCCCTGGTGTAAATAATCTAGGGTAAGAATCAGGGCTTCCGCATTATAAATATAATTATAACACTTCGTGAGTCCGCGGCACGCTTTCCACAGGCAGGAATTATATTTCTGAAAGACTGATTTTTTTAAGGGCAGGATTTGTTTTCAGCTTTTCAGAGAGAGAAAGGAGGTCAAAATCTCCGGAGGCTTTAACGGAAAAGCGGAAAATAAAGGTGTGCTCTTCTACGGCTTCTTCCATGTTTGAATCTTTTATCATTACGCCGGAATTTTTGATTATTTCCTTGATTTTTTCAAAGTCAAAAGAGGCATCAGTGTAGATTAAAGTGAGGGTTTTTGTTTTTTCTGCAGGGAAAAGTTTCCATTCAATTTTTTCAAGAATGAGAAGGCTGGTTAAAACAAGAATCAGGCTGAATCCCGCTATAAATAACTGACCGGAGCCGCAGGCAATCCCCAGGGCCATGGCCATTAAAACTATTGCTGCTGTTGTAAGTCCACGGATATTAAGGCCGTGGTGAAGGATGGCGCCGCCACCCAAAAAACCGATTCCAGTTACAATGCCGGCTGTAATTCGGTTTGGGTCGCCGGTTGGAACACCTGGAATCATAGAATTTTTTATGGAAAGCATGGAGAGAATAGAGCTTGAAATGCTGATGAGCACCAGAGTTCTCATTCCCACGGTGTGCTGTCGGCTTTTTCTTTCCAGCCCCAAAAGGAGTCCGCATAAAAAACTGGAGCCAATTTTTACAATACAATCCAAATAAAAATTATCAAAAGTCATATAATTCCTGTGTAAGGCCGCTGGCGGCCGGTGTTCAATAGCAAGCTACCTGAAGAGGGCAAAGCCGCCAGGTGCCTTGGCTCCCGCTTTAACCCATGAAGTGGATTTAGGGATGCCTTTTTTAAGCTGATCCAGAGCAATTATATAGTCCTTAAGCCATAGGCCAAGGCTTTCATCGTTTTTGCAGGTTTCGTTGGCCTGGTCGCCGCTTATAAGGATAATGGAAGCATACTCGTTTTCAGCTTCCATAGCGGCAATATTTTCTGCAAAGGTGGCAAAAGCGGCTTCTGCGCTGGCTACCAGAGGGTTTGCAGGTCTTATGTTCATCTTTTTAAGGGCAGAGGAGTGAAGAACTTCGTGAAAGGTAGGATGACTTTTGAGAAGGAAAATCATCTTACAGGGGCTTTTGTGCTGCCTGATTCTGTTTAAAATTTCCAGAGTCAGATACTGAAAGCCTAAAAGCATATTGTCCATTGCTCTGGCGCAAATTTCAGATGAGCAGTTTTCGTATTTTGAAGCAAAATAGGAAGCATCAAAATAAAGAATATAGTTATCGGTAAATCCGTTCAGGGTTTCTGTTTGAATTATGAGGGAACGGGCTGAAATTGCAGAATCCCTATTCCAGTTTACAAGTGAAATTCCTGAAGCTGCAGATTGATTTTCGTCTTCTGAAGACTTTCTTGTGTCTGAACCTGTGGAAAGGGCAACGGTAAATTCTCCCAGGGCAAATTTTTCGGCAAAATCTTCGGCTTCTGGATAGTTTTTTCCGGCGATTAAAATAGTTTTACTCATGAGGGAATTATAGCATATTTTGTGAATATTAGGAATTCTTGCGGGGGGAACTTTTATATACCGCTTTCGTGGCGGCCACAAACAGAGTCTTTTTGCTTCGTGCACATCGTGAGCCCGCGGTACGCAATTTATAATGCCTTTGCTTTGAGTATTACTTCAGGGTAAGGCATTATAGATAATCTGTATATAAAAAAAGAGTTCAGGTCTGCGTACCACGGTTCAAAAATCGCACGATATCGTGCTAGACGCTGTTTGTGGCAGGGGAACTATTGAAGGCCGCTTTCGCGGCGGCCACAAACAGAGTCTTTTTGCTTCGCGCACATCGTGAGCCCGCGGTACGCAATTTATAATGCCTTTGCCCAAAAAAAAAGGGGCTGACTTTTTAAGCCAGCCCTTTACCCGGTTTGTTCACTCTTAGTTTTACTTGCTTACATAAATTGCAAAGTTAATTCCTGTGTATTTTGTTGTGTATCCGCTTGGGCAGCTGTAAAGGCTGCTTCCGATTGTGGTAATCAGGCTTCCTTTTTTGCCGGTGATTTTTGCAGCGTAAGTGTTGTAGTCCTTCTTTAAGATTTCAATTTTGCTTACGTTGGTGATTTCAAGGGATTTTCTTAAAGCAACAAGGTCTTTGATGTGGTCGTGAAGTGTTTTTCCCTCTGTGCTAACCTTGTCGTTGCTGGTGGAGTCTGCTGTGCCGGTAAAATAATGCTGCCATGCAACGCAAGGAATTCCTGGATGTGTAAGGATGAAGGCGTATGCTGCACCCAGGTCGTTTCTGTCGATAGCGTACATACTCTGTGTACTTCCTGTGTCGTGGTTGTCAACAAAGGTTACAGCCCATGCAGGCATTTTTCTGAAGAGCAGGTCTGATCCTGCAAGTTCTGCATAGTTTTTATTTTGGATTGGGCTTGTGTTCATGCTGGCATTCATTTCTTTGTAGTTGTTGTTATTTCTGCCGCCGAATACATTGTTTAGGGCATTTTTTGTGGCAAAGTCAAAAGCACGGGAAGGAACGCTGTCCACATTCTTAATACAGTTTCCAGAATCTTTTATCCAGAGAGGAACCAGATTGTTGTTGTCTACCCAGAGTTCTCCTACAGAGAATTCAGTGCGGGCCATTGCATTGTAGTAGCCGTTATATTTAGCAGAATAACCACGAACGTAGTCGTAGCGCCAGCCTACAAAGCCCATGTCGTTCAGTTCGTTCATCCATTCAACGATTCCGGCCTGAACATCAGGGTTTGTGTGGTCCAGATCGCGGCCACCGTTAAAGTCGTCACCGGTGTCAGGAGCGCCCCTCATGGCAAGTGGAACTGAAGCCATGCCGTTAGTTTCTTTTGTAAAGCCTTCATCTGTTGAACAGATGGCCATGTAGTTCTGATTTTTTACAACACCAAGTTCAGGTTTTTTAAAGTCACCATAACTTGTAGAACCTACGCGGTGGTTGATAACGATGTCGGCGATAGGTTTACATGGAGCGATGGCAGAAATTGCGTTCTTAAGGCCGCTTTCGTTTCCAAAGTTTGAAGAGTAATTCTTCCATTCCTGTGGAAGATATCCGTAAGGGTCACCACTTTTGGAAACAGGAGGGAACCAGGCATATTCAAAGGTTTCGCCGATTTCGTCCCCATGATTGGCGATGGTAGTCCACCAGGTGCCGTTTTTCTTGTGGCTTTCCCAGCTGTAGGCCTGGAACATTACTCCGGAAGTTTCGGAAGGCTTGTAAGAACTGAATGTGTTTCCGGTGATTTCATCGTAAGCAAAATTTCTATTTGAGCTTGAGCCGCAGGAAATAAGTGCGGTGCTTAACATCAATGCTGAAAGGGAAAGGCAGAAAGTCTTAATCTTTTTCATAACAACTCCTGAGAAAAGCAGCTGTGCTGCTTTCTGATTGATTGAAAGCCGTTAAAAAAATTGCGTAAGCAATTTTTAGGCCACCCTCATTACAAGCCCGCAGGAACATTAAATCTTGGGTTCTTGTGATAAGGTTTAGCGGTAAACCTACCACTAAAAATATAACACAGGTATTAAAAAAAGAAAAGAGTTAATTTTTGCCGGTAATTTTTTGTCCGCTGCTGGTTTTCAGAGCTTTTATGGTTTTGCAAAAATACTGGATTTTCCAGGAGGACTTTTGGAATAACTTTTGAGAGGGAGTATTTACTTTTGCCAGAGGGGGCTTTTGCGCGCGCCTATGGAAGGCTTGCCACAGGCAAGGATTTTTAAGGGGGCGGGGAAAAGCGGCTTCAAAAAAGGGGAAAAATGAACAGCAGAAAAATTTTGCCGGGCTAAAAGGTGGGACTGACCAGCAAAAAAAGTCCACCGGGCTTGAAAAGGGCAGAATCAGTAAAAAAATACCCGCCTTGGCGAACTTGCCACTTCTGATAAAAAGCAGCAGGCAAAGTTCTCAGGCGGGTTTTGTGGCAGGCTCTGTTTTACAAAGATTTGCCCCCTTAAAAAGACCAAGCGTTAGCGGGGCCTGGAACAGGCGTAGGTGGAAAGGTCCGCGCCCAAAAAAAATAATGCTTCCTTTGGGCGCTTGTTCGGCTTTTCGTTTGTGGCCTAAATATTTGACAAAATTAGAGTCCGGGGCAGAATTAGTCTTTGTGCTTGCCCATAAAAATCTTCCTGCACGGCTCCAGTCTGTTTGGGACTGGGCCCCAATTTTTACGGCTGGCCCGGCTTTTGTCCCTACCAAAAAGCTTTCTACCTGGCTCGGGCTTTTGTCACGCCCCGGAAATTTTCGCCTAGATGCTGAAAAGCAAATCTTCGTAGCTTGGGAAAGGCTTGTATTTTTCGCCCAAAAGGGGCTCGATTTCGTCGGCAACTGCTCTTGCTTCCTGCATGGCCGGAATTACTTTGTTTGCGTAGGCCTGGGCAATTTCCATCTCGCTTCCTTCCTGTTTTGCCTGAAGGTGTGTTTTTGCCAGAATGTCGGCTTTTTCTGCCAGTGCATCTGCAAGGCCTTCCAGTTTTGTAAGAAGATTTATCTGGGCTGTGCATTTTGCCTGTGGAAGGGCATTTTTTACTGCCTGAACAGATTTTCCCACGTCGCCCATGTATTTGAAGGCTGCCGGAAGAATGTCCTTGTTTATCATTTCAAGCATTGTTTCCACTTCGATATTCAGAATGCCGGCGTATTTTTCCAGCTTGATTTCGTAGTGGCTCTTCATCTCGATTTCTGAATAAACGCCAAGTTCTGTAAAGAGTTTTACATTCTTTGGGTTCAGGTATTCGTTCATTGCATCAGGAAGGGTGCGCAGGTTTTTAAGACCACGTTTTTCTGCTTCCTTTATCCAGCTTTCGTCGTAGCCGTTTCCGTTGAATACGATTTTCCAGTGAGCGGTGATTTCCCTCTTGATAAGGTTCTGCAAATCTTTTTCAAAATCTGTAGATTTTTCCAGTTCATCGGCGTATTCCTTAAGGGCGTAGGCCAGAATTGAGTCCAGTGTTGTGTTTGGTCCTGAAATTGAAAGTGAAGAACCAACTGAACGGAACTCAAAGCGGTTTCCTGTAAAGGCAAAAGGAGAAGTTCTGTTTCTGTCTGTGGAATCCTTTGGAATTGGTGGAAGAACATCAACGCCGATGGACATTTTCTGTCTTGATTTTGAGTCGTATGGTTTTCCGTCCTTGATTGAGCGGAGAATGGCTTCCAGTTCGTCTCCCAGATAAATTGAGATGATTGCCGGAGGCGCCTCGTTTGCTCCCAGACGGTGGTCGTTACCGGCGCTGGCAACTGAAATGCGCAGCAGGTCCTGGTTTTCGTCTACTGCCTTGAGAACGGCTGTTAAGAAAAGGAGGAACTGAGCGTTCTCCCTTGGAGTTTTTCCAGGAGCAAAGAGGTTTTCGCCTTCGTCTGTGGCAATGGACCAGTTGTTGTGCTTTCCGCTTCCGTTTACCCCTGCAAAAGGTTTTTCGTGAAGCAGGCAGACCATTCCGTGGCGGCGGGCAACTTTTTTCATGATTTCCATGGTAAGCTGGTTCTGGTCAGCGGCCAGATTTGAAGTTGTAAAAATAGGAGCCATTTCGTGCTGGCTTGGGGCAACCTCGTTGTGTTCAGTTTTTGAATAGATTCCCAGAGCCCAGAGCTCCTTGTTCAGCTCCTCCATGTATTTTACGATTCTTGGTTTGATGGCCGCAAAATACTGGTCGTCCATTTCCTGGCCTTTTACCGGTTTTGAACCAAAAAGGGTGCGGCCGGTCATGCGCAAATCTTTTCTCTGGTTGTAAAGCTTTTCGTCGATTAAAAAATATTCCTGCTCAGGTCCCATTGTGGTGGTTACATGGCGGGCAGTGCTTCCAAAAAGCTTGAGGATGCGGAGGGACTGCTCGTTCAGGCTTTCCATTGAGCGGAGGAGGGGAGTTTTTTTGTCCAGAGCTTCTCCGGTGTAGGAGCAGAAGGCGGTAGGAATGCAGAGGGAGTGTTCCTTTACAAATGCGTAGGCGGTAGGATCCCATACGGTGTAGCCTCGTGCCTCAAAAGTTGCCCGGCGGCCGCCGTTAGGGAAGGAGGAAGCGTCCGGTTCTCCTTTTACAAGTTCCTTTCCGCTGAATTCCATGATTACGCCGCCGTTTTTTTCCGGGGCGATAAAACTGTCGTGTTTTTCGGCTGTGATACCTGTTAATGGCTGGAACCAGTGGGTGTAGTGAGTGGCGCCTTTAGAAATTGCCCATTCCATCATTGCGTGGGCTACCTGATTTGCAACTTCCAGTTCCAGGGGAATGCCTTCGTCCATAGTTTTTTTGAGGGCTTTAAAAGTCTCTTTTGGAAGAAGTTCCTGCATTACTTTCTGATTAAAAACGTTGCATCCGAACATCTCTGGCACATTAGCGTCAGTCATACATACCTCCGTAGCGGTTAAATAAAAAAGGCGCTATGAAACCCCGAGTGCTTCACATCGCCATTGATGAGTAAGGATTTTATAGCATTTTTCAGGGCTTTTTGCAAGACGGGTGGAATTGGTGTGTAGTTGGAGTAATGGTGGAGTAAATTTTGGGGATTGGTATATTCGGGGGCGCAATTGATGTTTTTTGTTGTGCTTGTTGTGCTTGGAGCCTGGCTTTTCCGGAAATATGTGATTTGGGCCCAGGACAATAATGATGGGGAATTGCCATATTCCGGGCTTGGATTTGCGGGGCAGATATCAGATTTCAGATTATTTTTGGGCGCCGGGCATCTTCCCACGGGCCTTCCGTGGCCCGCCAGAGGCTCGGTAAGCCGCTTTCTCTCTGGTTATAAAAAGTGATATTTTTTGTACCAGGGGATTTTTATGGTCTGATTTTCCAGTATAAGATTTCAGTTAAAAAATAGAGCTTGGGCGGGGCATGAGGCCTTGCCGGCAAAATATATATATTTTTTTTAAGGAAATTTAAAGAAAGCGGCTCACTGCCTTCGGCACCACTCCACGCCCGGGCGCAAAAAGGCCCCGGGGTAAAAAAATCATTAAAAACGGTCAGGGTTTCTTTTTATGAGATTTTTAAGGCACAAAAATCCCCGGGTTATAAATTGCCCCGGGGCCCTTCTTTTATTCTTTGTTTTCTTTTCCCAGGGCTTCAACCCATTTCTGCATTAAAATACCAAAGGCTACTCCCACATTCAAAGAGGCCTTTAAGCCTATCATTGGAATGGTCACCCGGCCGTAACTTGCTTTTTTTAATGCCTGGGGACTTACACCAAGTTCCTCTGAGCCTATTATGCAGATTCCTTTTTTTGGAAAATTAAATTCTTCTATGGGAGTTCCTCCGGTTTCCAGGGCAAAAATCGGAATGTCATCTGGCAGTTCTTCCACAGCTTTTCTTTCCCAGCCCATGGTTTCAATGCAGCCCATTCCGCTTCTTACGGCTCTTGGCTGTTCCGGGTCTACGCAGAAGGGAGAAATTATCACTTTTTCGGCTCCCATTCCCTCTGCTGTTCTAAAAATTGACCCCAGATTAAAGGGGGAACGTATGTCTTCTGCGTAAACGCAAACTCCCGGGTAAAATTTTCTTTCCTTTACAAGGCCATTTTCATCCACAGGAGAAGAGTGGGGGGCAATTACCAGATCCCATTCAGCGGGGAAAGTTCCAATTATTGCAAGCAGGTGGTTTCTCGCGCAGTTACAGACTCTAAGTTCGTCAAAAGGTTTTTCTTCCAGAAGAGATCTCAGTTCACGGGCCGCTTCTTCCGGTAGTTTTGGATCTTTTAATAAAATTTCTGTGATTTTTCTGGTGTAGTCAGCCCGACTCATGGATTTAAAAGAATATTCCATTCCTTTTTCTGGAATTCCCTGAATATCTCTTTCCAGGGCACCAAAAGTCAGGGCGAGCTTTCTTCTTTTCTGTCCGCCGTCCAGCTGAAAAAGTTTATCTGGTTCAATCATTTTTTTTGCCTTATTTGTTCAGGTGTAAAAGCCGCTTTATGTAAAAGCTGTGTTAGCAGAAACTTTTCTAGTAGGCCAGTTTTAAGAGATCAAAGAGCTCGTCGCTGGTCATACTGCGGGCAAGGGAATTCATAAAATCCAGCTGTCCTGCGTCTTCTGCAACCAGAGCCAGCTGGTCTACATTCAATGAAAGTTCCTTCAATCTGGTTGGAAGGTTTGCCTTTGCCAGCCGCTGCCTTATGTTGTCTGCCAGAGCACTTGCGGCTTCGTCCGCTGTCTGACCTTCCTCGGTAACGCCCATGGTTTTTGCAATTCGTTCAATTCTGTCTGCCTTGTACTTTTTTGCATCTTCTACGATATATGGGAAGAGAATTGAAGTTACCAGAGAGCGGGAAATTTTATAACGGGCATTCAGGGTCAGGGCCAGAAGGGTAGCAATTCCAATTGAGCTTGTTGCAGCCGCAATTGAAGCAAGACAGCCGGCCTGGGTCAGAAGAGTTTCTGCAGGAGTTGTAACTTCAAGAGATTTTGAACCGTCCAGCCCAAGTTTCATCATTTCTATTGATTTTTCAGAGAACATGTCGCTAAAGAATGACGCTTTCTGAGAAATAAATGCTTCTGTGGCAATGCAGAGGGTTTCAAGGGAGATTGAAGATTTTTGATTGTCGGTCAGGGTTAATGCCAGGTTTGGATCCCACAAAACAAGTTTGCAGAGTCCGTTCTGGCTTTTCAAAAGTTTTACCTGTCTGCTTCTTGAGTCTACAAGGGGAATATTTGTTCCAAAAATAAAGGGACTTCTGATTGTTGTAGGAACGGTAATAAGCGGAATTGCTCCAGAAGTTGGTACAGCTCCCTCCATGTAATCATAGATATTGTGATTTTCGTTTATTAGGGAAGCAACTGCTGCTCCTATGTGCAGGGTTTTTTCTCCGCCAACTGCAATTATTCCATGTACATGACCGTGCTGGGCAAGAATCAGAGCCTGTTCGATTTCTTTTGTGTTAGCGCCATCAGTGATGTTGTCGTAGATAAAATATTCGATTTTCTGTTCAATTAGTGGCTGAAGAATTTTTGTCTGAAGGTTTACTTCCTTCAAAACCGGATCCATGATTACAACAAAGCGGGAACCGTAATTTTTTACATAGTGACCAAGGCGGGCCAGAGTATAGGAACCTAAAACGATGTTTTCTGTAATTTTAAAAATAAAATCGCTCATATTTGAAACCTTTTTCCCCGTGGAGATTTTTAACAGTTCTTTCCGGGCTACATTTTCTGGGATGACATGGATTTTTTTTAGGAATCTTCTTAAAACAAAAAGAGACCGCTCAATGAACAATCTTTCATGCTCATCAAACAGCCCTTTTGTATAAGAAAACTACTTAAAAAATCTGTGCCGTCTTATCGACTTATCTGAATTTTTTGTCTGATTCTTCTGAATTACAGACCGAAACTTTCCATAAGTTTGTCGGCAGCAGAAGCAATTACAGCGTTGTTCAAATAATTAGGATCCTGAAGTTTTGCTTTTACTTCAGCCACTCTGTCTGCGCGAATGTCCGGAGTTTCTGCTGCAACCTGATTCATGTAGTAAACTTCAGCTGCTTCACGAGCTTCTGCTGATACAGAAACTGAGTCTGACTTGAAGCTAGATTTTGCTGGCTCCGTAGTTTTGCGCGTACTCTGTACATTGTTGAGAGGATTAATTCCTCCGATTCTGTCTATACTCATCATATTCGTCCTGCCCCTCTACACTTTAATTATCGGTAGATTCATCAGAAAGTTGAACTTTTTTTACACCAGAAATGAAAATTGCAAACTCACCCTTTATTGAAGCTCGCCCTGCAAAATCATCGCGCATTTCCTGGGCACTGCCTTCAATAATTTCTTCGTGCAATTTGGTCAATTCACGGCCAATCACAACTCTGCGATTATTATCAATATCGGAAATATCCGACAGTAACTTTACAATTCTGAAGGGACTTTCGTATAAAATTATTGCATCTCCAGTTGCCAGAAGTTCCCTCAATCTTTTTCGTCTTTTTCCAGGACTTGGTGAAAGAAAACCTTCAAAAATCAGTGTTTTTCCACCGGAACCTGCCGCACTTATCAGTGTTGCAAATGCACTTGGTCCCGGAATAGGAATCACCCTGTAACCTGCCCGGCGAACTGAATCAACCAGTACGGCTCCCGGATCGCTTATTCCCGGAGTTCCCGCATCGCTTGCGTAGGCAACATCCTGTCCTTTTTCAAGACATTCTATTACTGATAAAGCTGCTTTTTCTTCATTCTGAGAGCGGCAGCTTATCATCTGCTTTTTAATATCGCTGTGGTCAAGCAAGCCTTTTTTTTCCAGGGCATTTAAGAGCTCCAGAGTATGACGGGTATCCTCAGCGGCAAAAACCTGAACCTTTTTAAAGATTTCGATTGCGCGAAAGGTGATATCCTCAAGGTTGCCTATTGGTGTTCCAACAACGTATAAATCAGCCACGATTATATTATATCCCTGTTTTTTACTTTTGTCATTACGTTTTGTAAGGAGGTATGGCAATCAATTTTGTAAAAATTAAAAAACAAAAATCAGCTTCCAGTCGAGAACCGTCTTGTCGAAACCGTCTGCTAGCAGACTGCACGCTGTTTGTGGCATAGAAACTATTAAATGCCGCTTTTGCGGCGGCCACAAACAGAGTGCTTTCGCAAGCCGAACCTCTTCTTTACGCTGATTTTTATATTCAGTTTGTAAAATTGACTTCCATAAGTAAAGAGCCTTATAAATGGTGTCTACTCAACCTCAATCTTGCTGATGTGGGCTCCCAGAGAAGTGAGCCGTTCTACAAGGTGTTCGTAGCCTCTTTCAATCTGGTAAACGTTGCTGATTCGGCTTTCTCCGTGGGCTATCATGGCTGCAATTACCATGGCCATTCCGGCTCTTACATCCGGGGAAACCAGGTGGTCGCCGTGAAGGATTGAAGGCCCTGAAACTACTGCCCGGTGCGGGTCGCAAAGGGTAATTTGAGCGCCCATGCTGATAAGCTTATCAACAAAGAACATTCGGGATTCGAACATTTTTTCAAAAATCAGAACAGTTCCTTCAACCTGAGTTGCAACAACCGTCATGATTGAAGTTAAATCAGGCGGGAATCCCGGCCATGGAGAGTCGTCGATTTTTGGAATTTTGGTTCCCACATCTGCATTGGTTTTGAGCTCCTGAACCTGTGAAACAATGATGGAATCGTCTTTTACTGTCCAGGTAATTCCCAGCTTTGAAAAACCGGTTTTTAATGGGCGCAGGTCAAGATTTTTTACGCCTTCAATGGTGATGCTTCCCTTTGTAACGGCAGCCAGTCCGATAAAAGAGCCTATTTCCATGTAGTCAGGGCCGATTGTAAATTCTGTTGAATGAAGTTTTTTTACTCCGTTGATTTTCAGAATGTTGCTTCCGATTCCGGAGATGTGAGCTCCCATTCCAACCAGCATGTTGCACAGGTCCTGAATGTGAGGTTCGCTGGCAGCATTGGTGATTGTGGTTTCTCCCTCTGCCAGAACGGCCGCCATCACTGCATTTTCAGTTGCTGTTACGGAACACTCGTCAAGAAAAATATCAGTTCCAATCAGCTTGTTTGCCGTAAAGGTAAAATGGTCGCTTATTTCCACACGAGCGCCCAGCTGCTCCAGGGCCAGAAAATGAGTGTCCAGACGGCGGCGGCCTATTACGTCACCTCCAGGGGGTAGCATTTCTGCTTTATTGCATCTGGCAACCATTGGTCCTGCAAACAAAATGGAAGCACGGATTTTTTTTGAAAGCTCTGCCGGAATGCAAATTGATTCAACATTTTTTGCTTCGATCTTCCAGCTGTGATCACCTATATTTGTAGCTTTTGCTCCAAGAGACTGAAGAATGTTCAGCATAACGGCTGTATCTTCAATTTCCGGTATATTGTTTAAAATTACAGGTTCTTCAGTAAGAAGGGTTGCCGCAATGCAGGGAAGGGCTGCGTTTTTGTTTCCGCTGGCTCTGATTGTTCCCTTGATTGGAAATCCGCCTTCAATTAAGTATTCGTACATTATTTTTACCTCTAATATCTCAATTTTTGAGTTTTATAATTTTAACTTCAAAACAGGCTCTCAGCGGGAACCCTGTTTGAAAAACGGCAGTACCGCTTCGCGGTGGCTGAATGTTTTTCAAACATGAACCCCGCTTACGCCTGTTTTGTATTATGTTAGCAAACTCGAAAGTTGCGCTATCTATATCTCTTCAGTAACGGCCTGGGTCAGAGAAAGAAGAACGTCGCAGGCGGCGCTCATCTGTGAAAGGGAAGCCCATTCGTAACGGGAATGAAAGTTGTGTCCTCCCGTAAAAATATTTGGCGTTGGAATGCCCATTTCAGTCAGCCTTGAACCGTCAGTTCCTCCTCTGATTGGAGTGTAGAAAGGGTTTACATCAGCATCCCTGTAGGCGTTTTCAAGATATTCCACAACCTGAGGATTTCTATCCAGACCCTCTTTCATGTTCTTGTACTGGGCTTTAAAGTTTACTTCAACCCGGGCGCCAAAGGATTCTGCACTGGCAAGGGCCAGATGATTTATTTTTTCGATTCTTTCCTTCATGCCGCTTTCTGTAAAATCCCTTAAAAGAAGCCCTACAGAAGCTTTTTCGATGGTGCCGGAAATTTCCATTACGGCAAAAAAGCCCTGAAGACCGTCCGTTGTTTCTGGTCTTTCTGCGATTGGTAGGCTCTGAACAAAAGCGGCTGCTGTACAGGCGGCATTTACCATTCCTTCTTTTCTGGCGTCGCCTGTGTGGGTGGATTTTCCCCAGAAAGTAACCTCTGCACCGTAGGCATTAAAGCATTCTGTTTCAAGCTGGCCCAGATGACCGCCGTCTACAGTGTAGGCAAATTTAGATTTTAAGAGCTCCAGGGGAACCTTATCCATTCCGTGACCGGTTTCTTCATCTGGTGAAAAAATCACCTCGATAGTTCCGTGTTTGATATCAGAATTTTCGGCAAGGTATTCAAGACTGGAAACGATTTCCGCAAGTCCTGCTTTGTCGTCTGCTCCCAGAAGGGTTGTTCCGTCACCTGTGATTATAGTGTCCCGGCGCTGGGCTGCCAGAGCCAGATATGCATCTTCTTCAATATCCAGGGTAACTCCGCACTGAAGGTCGATTTTTGCTCCGTCGTAGGCAGGATGAATGACCGGCTTTACATCTTTTCCGCTTACTTCTTCAACTGTATCCATGTGAGAAAGAAGGCAGAAAGGAGGAACTTCCTCAAAACCTTTGGAAGCTTCCAGATAAGCGTATACATAGCCGTATTGAGTAACCTGAACCTCTTTCAGTCCGATTTTCTTTAATTCTTCAGCAATAGTTTTTGCAAAATCCAGCTGTCTGTCTGTGGAAGGCATAATTCCCTTGTCTGCATTTTCGCTGGAACTTTCTGTCCAGACTTTTGCATAGCGGACAAAACGATTTAAAAGTCCTGTCTGCAAATCCTGGTTGGTAGAAAAAATTTTCATATATTATAGAATAAGATAAAATACTGCTTTTCTCAAGTGGCAGAGGAACTACTGAATGCCCCTATGTAGCAGATGGCATCTTAAATCAGTGGATGATAACATCTAAAAATCAACCCTTTATCTTCCATCATTTTCTTACTATAATAAGCCCCATGACTACAGTAGAAAAATTTCAGACTGATGTACAGCGATGCATAAAACATACAAGGGCAGAAAACAAGGGAAAATACAATTCTCAGAAAGCCTGCCAGGATATAACTTCTCTTTTTTTAAGACAGACTACAGTGCCAGGCTCTTTGCCTTCATCTCTTGCTGAATACTGGCAGCGTACATATATCGACAATTCTGCAAATCCACAGGAAGAGCCTACTGCTCAGAATATTGAGCGCCTCTGCGCCCTTCTTTCCTTTCTGGAAGATTCCCACGAGTTTGAAGATGCCCTTACCACAGAAGATTTTCACATGCTGGGCGAACTTGTAAACTACGAGGCTGAAGATTTGCCTTTAGAGCAGCTTCAGGCAATGATGGCAATCGTTGTAAGCAAGGGCGCACTTTAAGTTTAAGCGAAAGAAAAGAGTCTCCGGCAATTTTTCTTTTGAGCGACAACCCTCTCCAGAATAAAATTAAAATAATGAAAGATTTATCTTATTCACAATATTTTGAAAAATGTTCTCAGTGTCCCAGAAAGTGCGGGGTAAACCGGCTGGCTTCTGTTTCTGAAAAAAATGTCCCGGCTGCACAATTTGCCGACGCAAATGTCCATACAAAAGCCTCTCCTGCCGGTCCCCAAAATATCGGTTTTTGCGAAGAGAGCTCTCAAAGCACACAAGCTTATGCAAATTCCACAAATGCTGCCGGCACTCATCACCCTCATACAGGTTTTTGCGGCGAATCCTCCCAGGTTCGCATAGCCCTCGCTTCCCTCCATTACGGAGAAGAGCCTTTGATTACAGTTCACGGTGGAAGCGGCACAATTTTTTTTACGGGCTGCACCCTCCGCTGCGCCTTCTGTCAGAACTATCAGATTTCCCAGGACGGAATGGGCCGGGCGGTTTCAAGCGAAGAATTTACTGAAATCTGCCTTAAGCTTCAGGAAGCCGGGGCAGAAAATATCAATCTTGTAACCGGAAGCCATTTTATTCCCGCTCTGGCAGAGTTTATTCCTGCCGCTCAGAAAGCCGGCTGTACTCTGCCATTCTGCTGGAATTCCAGCGGCTACGAAAGCGTGGAAATGCTGGAACTTTTAAAACCCTATGTGAAAATCTGGCTTCCGGATTTAAAGACTTTGAGCAGCGCTCTTTCAGGACAGCTCTTTGCCGCTCCCGATTATCCTGAAAGTGCGAAAAAAGCCATTTCCTGGATGATAAAAAACTTTCCTCCTGTCATAAAGAAAATTCCTGCTGCCTCGGACTACACAGATCCTGAAGGCCTACTGGTAAAGAAGGGAAGTAAAAAAGAGAAGATGGAGCAGGGGGTAATTATCCGCCATCTTTTCTTTCCGGGGCACTTTGAAGAAACCGCCGATGTTCTCTGCTGGCTAAAAGAAAACGCAGACGGCCGGGCCTATATTTCACTTATGAACCAGTATACGCCGGTGCCTTTTGAGGAGGAAAAATCCCGCCTTGAAAATCGAAAGAAGCGCCTTTCTGTAATAGAAAACCGCCTTGTTAGCTTACAGGAGGACTCCGACCTTCAGGATTTAATCGAGGCCTTTGATTTTGACTGCCTTTTCTACCAGGAACTAAGCGATGACACCAGCTGGCTTCCGGATTTCACCCGCCCTCAGCCTTTCTCAAACAAACTAGCCCGCCCAATCTGGCATTTTTAATTTTTCTGGGGGCCAAGGCCTCCACCTACGGACCTTCCAGGCCCCGCTCACGCTCGGTCTTGGCGGAAAAAAGCCGCTTTCGCAACTTTTTTCCGCCAATCCTTGCCTGCGGCAAGCCTTCCACATCCGCGCCTGTAAGTTTTTCTTTTATTATCAGCAGAACTCCAAAATTATTATGGCGGCTGGGGAGTTTTTTTATAGCAGGGCTTTTTTGCAGATGAATGAAATGCCTTTAGTAGACTTTTTCCGGATAAGGGTACCAATATAGAAAATCAAATCGGGCTGTGTTATAATAAAAAGTATGGAAGAAAGAATTTTACCCATTGGTATTCAGGATTTTGAGGATTTGCGGAATCGCGGTTGTGTTTATGTGGATAAAACTCAACAGATTTATAATCTGGCGCATGAGGGCAAACCTTATTTTTTAAGTCGTCCGCGCCGATTTGGAAAAAGTCTTCTACTTTCTACATTTGAATATTATTTTCTTGGAAAAAAAGATCTTTTTAAAGGGCTTGCCATTGAAAAACTTGAAAAAGACTGGATTGAGTATCCTGTTTTAAAGATCAGCTTCGGACTGAACAGTTATGAAAATAATGAAAGACTAAAAGCCCGGCTTAATTCCATGGTTTTTGAAAACGAAAAGAAATTTTCAGTAAAAAAAGAAAGTGACGACCTGGCTGAGCGCTTGGCTAATATAATCCGTTCCGTTTACAATCAGACTGGTAAGCAGCTTGTAATTTTAGTTGATGAATACGATAAGCCGATTTTAGATGCCCTTTACTCGGAATACGAAGAACAGAACCGGCAGCTTCTGCGAAGCTTTTACAGCCCTTTAAAAGACTGCGATAAATATATCCGCTTTTTGTTTATAACGGGAATTACAAAAGTAAGTCATATAAATATTTTCAGCGGATTAAATCAGCTGGACGATATTAGTTTAAGTGCGGATTATTCCTCAATCTGTGGTATAAGCGAAAGTGAACTTGAAGAGTATTTTTTACCTGAAATTAAAGAACTTGCCAATCGGCAGGAAATGTCTTTAACGGAAGTAAAAGAAAAATTGGCTCAGATGTACGATGGTTACCATTTTGCCCACGATGTTGAAGGACTTTATAATCCCTTCTGCCTGTTAAAATGTTTTAGAGAAAAGGATTTTGGTTCATACTGGTTTGAAAGCGGAACTCCGTCATTTCTTGTAAAAACCATTCAAAATCAGCCTCTTTTTCTTTCTTCATTGATAAACGGAAAAAAAGCCAGAGAAGATAATTTTAAAAACTACGATCCAGACAGCAAAAATATGCTTCCCGTGGTTTATCAGAGCGGTTATCTTACGATTAAGGGTTTTGAAAAGGAAAGAAGAATATATACTCTGGATTTTCCAAACCGAGAGGTTGAGGAAGGTTTTTTGAATGTTTTGCTGAAAAAATTTGTAACTCTTCCTGAAGATGATTTGGGACTTGCAATAGAAAACATCTGCCAGGCAATAGAAAAACAGAATGTAGATCAGATTCTTACGATTATTAAAGCCGCTATTGCAGACCTTCCAACAGTTGTAAAAAAAGATATGTGTGAAAATTATTACGAGTCTGTTACTCACTTGATTTTCCGCCTTACAGGCTACCGCGTGGTAAGCGAGCTACAGTCCATTGCAGGTAGAAGTGATGTAGTAGTTACCTCAAAAGACTGCGTTTACATTTTTGAACTCAAGATGGATAAGGGGCACGACTTTGAAGAAGTTGCGAACCAGGCTCTGGCTCAAATTGATGCTAATGGCTACGCAGACCGATTTGTTGTGAGCGGAAAAGCCTTGCTCAAGATTGCAGTGGTTTATTCCAGCGAAGGCAAAGGCATTGTCGGCTGGAAGGTGGGGTGAGAACTGTCTTTCAGGTGATAAACTTTTGAGAGGAATGAATATCGCCGGAGAATTTTTTGTTTGCAGAAAATGTTTTATTAGATTATTTAGCTTGAAATTTGATTTTTTTATATCACCTTCGGTATAAATAAATTTTGAATAAAATTAAGAGAGCGTCTGATTATATATGTTACAACAAAAAAATGACGTAACATTATGATTTTGTATCGAGCCATTGATTTATTTTGTCATATTTTTTTAATACTTCATTGCATATCAGCTTTGCATAATATACACTTACCGCAGACTGGCTTTCTTTATACAAAAGGTATGACCCTATAAATGTATCTGTCGAATTTAAAGTAACCGCATCTTTATAAATTATTTCTTTGGCTTGGGTATCGTAAATATAAATATTATAAATTCCTTCGAAATTTATTACAGATTCTGCCTCTTTACTTCCTGCAATTAAGAATCCAAGACCTGTTAAATCCATACCAAATCCTGCTACTTGAAAAAAGGTTTTTAGTCCAGAATTTGATTCAGTTTCGCCATATTCATTTGTTGTTTTACTTGAGAAATTAGCACCAACTATGTGGTATAGGAGACCACAGCCAAGAAATGTAGCACCCATTGCTCCGTAAAAATTCTTATTTAATCCATTATCTGAAACAGTATATCTGTTTTTTACTACTTCAATAAAAGTAACATAACGACTTTTGCTTTTATAAAGCTCTAGCTCCTGTAATGAATATATGTTAGCGTCAGGAGAAAATAGCTACTCAGAGTCAGACAGAAAACACCAATTTTAGTCAAAGAAAAATAACCAATAATGCACAGAGTTGCCTCCTTTTATTGGTTATTTTCCGGCTGTTCTGTTAGAACAACAGCCTTCGCTCGTTTTGTAGTTAGACTTATAACTTCTTTTTTCAGCCCACGATGAGTTTCACCGTTGAAGTTAAAAATCAAAGCATCATCAAAGATTCTGTCCAAAGCACAAAGCAAAGAGTCTTCTTCTGTGAAGTTCTGCCGCCAGGCTGACGGCTGCTTGTTGCTTGTAAAAATCATGTTGTAACTTCCTTCTTTGTTATAACGACGGTCAACAAGATCAAAAAAAAGCCTTGTGTTTTCAGCGTCAAATACGCAGTGTCCGACTTCATCAATGACAAGACATGACGGCTGTACAAGAGATGTCATAACTTTTCCAACACGGTCAAGTTTTCTCGCTTCTGTGAACAGTTCGTTCAGTTCAGTCATTTTGATAAAATATGCCTTGAGCATCTTGCAGCAGCATTCATAAGCAAATGCCATTGCAAGATGTGTTTTACCGGTTCCTGCTGGTCCTATAAAAGCAAGATTCTTATGAGAATGAAGAGCTGCAAGAGTACTTAGACTCTTAAGTCTTTCCGAATCACGGCCTTTTATATCCTCAAAACGAAAGTTGTCAAAGGTCTTTGGATTTTTCAACGGCAGCCTTGAACATTTCAGAAGAAAATTAATTGAAGCCTGTTCCTTTCTTTTTGCAAGCATAGAGAAAGTTTCAATGACAGAACTTATCTGTTCTGTTGAAAAATCTTTCTGCATTGCAAAATCAGTAAAGTCGTTTACACTCATTTTTATTCTGAGTGTAGATAATGCTTTTTCCAGTTCAGAAAAATCAATGCTTTTAATCATCAATGGCCTCCTTGCTGAAGTCAAAGCGGTCAAAAGCATCTGACGGTAGTTCCGGTGCTGTCTGTTTTATAACTGTTTTTACAGCAGCGGTAGGAAACTCCTCAGGTTGGTTTGGAATAACGTACTGATCTTTACAGAAACTGTCCCTGCGACTCCAGGTAACATCATGCGTTACTAGCTGATGACTCATATCTGAAGAATAAATCGTCAGAATATGATTATTTCGGCAGACTCTTACAGTTTTTCCGCCGTAACTGTAAGGAATTCCAAAACGACGGCCTTCATAAGTAACAAAACCGTCAAAAGAAATCCTTCTTGGCGGACAAAGATATAAAAGAATTTCCCGTGAATTCTGTAGCGTGATAAGAACCTTTGAACATTCCTTATCATGTTCCAGCTGCGGAACCATATCTATGCTTTTATGCCAGGAATTATTCTGCTTTGCACACCATTCCAGAGCTTTTGTGTTAAGGTCTGTTACGTTTGAAAAGCATCTTCCTGCAAGAAAGTTTCCTTTTACAAACTGTACAAGACGTTCAACTTTTCCTTTTGTGAATGGATGATATGCTTTACATAATCGGGTTTCAAATCCGATTGTCTTCATGAATACTTCGTAATCATGATTCCAGATTGGACTTCCATCTGAATCGCGTTTGATAACAACACTTTTCATGTTGTCTGTCAGAACGAATCGCGGAACTCCCATGTATGCAAATGCATGAATCATTCCAATGAACAGGTTTTCCTGCTTTGCATTTGGGAAAAACTCTATGAATCTTTCTCCACAGTGATGACAAATCATTGCAAAACATGCAGCCTGATATTCAAAACCGGAATAATCTCGGACTTTAACAAAGCCCCAGTCCATCTGAAAACAGTGCCCCGGCTCTGTTGAATATCTTCTGCCTCTGTTCCCTTGAGGACTGACAATCTGCCTTTTTGCAGGAATTAAATCTTTGTGAGCAAGAATATAATTCTTTACGGTTGTCATACCACCTGCATATC
>JAILKG010000213.1 GCA_024693915.1 Treponema sp. | reverse complement strand
AGAAGTTGGATTTACAACAATAAATGGTTTTTGTCTGATTACAGAAGCCTGAACAACAGGATCGTCGTATACAAATCCAATATAATCAATTTTATAGCCCAAAAACTGTCCAACAATGGTTATAATTCTTTCTGCAATTCTTTTTCCTTCATCAGCAGAATGAACCCTGTTTACAAGAAGTTTTAAGTTTACAGGCCTGTCCATGATTTCTGTTGTAATAATTTTGATAATTCCATAAGCATCAGTAATAGCTGTTGGCTCAGGTGTTGTAACAACATAAACTTCATCTGCGGCTGCGACAAACTGAAGAACGTTGTTTGCTATACCTGCACCTGTATCGATTATGATTATATCTGCATTTTCCAGGGCACTGAACTGCTTGGCAAAATAATCAAGTTCTTCAACACTTAAGTTGGCAATTTTTGAAAAACCATTTGCACCAGCAATAAATTTAATGCCAAATTCTGTATCCAGAATAATTTCCTTCATGGTTTTCTTTTTATTGATAACATGCATCAAATTGAACTGAGGAATTACATTCAGAAGGACATTGACATTGGCCATACCAAGGTCTCCGTCGATGAGAATTACTTTTTTTCCAAGCTGAGCATAGGCAATAGCCATATTTACAGCAACATTAGTTTTTCCAACCCCACCTTTACCGCTAGTGATGGCAATAATTCTTGTAGAATGTTTTTTTACCGGTTCGGATGAACTGATGTTATCAGAGAGAATATCATCCCTGTAACCATTCTTTACGAATTCTTTCAAATCTTCAGCCTGTTCTTCCATTATTTTTCCTCGCTCGTATCTTCTTTGTAGAATTTATCTTCGATATGGGTTTTGTCAATTTTAAAGCCTTCCAGCTGCAACAAAAGAGCAGCTACATTTCCTTTGGAAATTGTTCCTACAATTTTCTGCCCGTGGGTAACATAGGAAAGAGTCTTGTGTCTTTCACTTAAAGCGCTTATTACATTTCCCAACTGCAGGGATTCGTCACATTTTGTAACAATTATCCCCTGATAGCCAAAAGGTTCATAATTCTGCATGATATTATGCAAATCTCTAGCTTTTGTTTTTGCTTCGAATGCAAGATAGATTTCAGCATTCAGTCCCTGAACAGAAAGGGTTTCTTTAAGCTTTGCAATATTACTAGCATCATTAGGACCATAACCTGCAGTATCAATAAAGAAAGCGTCCATAGAATCCTTATACTGTTCAAAAATTACTTTTACATCATCTTTATTCTGAGCCTTAATTACATTCTTCCCCACAACTTCACCATATTTCTGAAGCTGCTCCTGGGCACCTACCCTCATTGTATCTGTAGTAATAAAGCAGAAATCAGCGTTCCGGCCTTTATCTTTTGAGTCTTTTATAAACTGAGCAGAAAGTTTTACAAGAGTGGTAGTTTTTCCAACTCCAGTAGGTCCAACGATAATTACAACTCTTGGTCTTTTAAAACTTACCGGAATTCCTGTCTGAATGGATTCTCCAATCCAGTCAACCACACTCTGAGAAAGCAAATCGAAATCTTCCAGCTCATCCAGAGAAAAAGTCTTTTTAATTTTTTCTGTTATTGTCTGTATATAAGAAAAAGAGAATTCATTCTGAGAAAGAAGTTCCTGAATTTTAGAAATATTAGGATGAAGTTGAGAAGCAGAAGAATTATCTGCAATAAGCTGCTTCATTTCTTCAAGTTTTTTTGTTAAATCGCTGAACTGAGAATCAATCTGTGCCTGAGCTATAGCTGTCTGTCCTGTTTTTCCAGTTTTTTTAAGAATTTCAGACTTTACCTTCTCAACATCAACTGAAGAATTTTCAAAGGAAAGAGAATCATTCATTGGGTTTCCATAGGGATTATAGCTTTCTGAATTCAATTTTGGTCTTTCAATCCTGTACATTACTTCAAGTTCTTCTTTTCCAAATATACCCATAAAGCCATTTTTTGGAACTGAACGTTGAGAACAAATTTTGTAGTTGTAATTATACATTCCGAAGAGAATTTTTCGGGCTTCTGCTAGATTTTTTGCCCTGATTGTTTTTAATCCGTCAAAACCTGTATTTTCAGCAACCATCTGATTCACCTAACCTCAACTAACTTCACCTAAAACCGCAATACTTACCCTGTTTCCGGCAGCAAGAACTTCTTTGTCGGAAATAACCACAATACCAGGCATTTCTGCTTCAACTGCAGCCTTCACAAGAGGGCGCACAACACTTGAACAGAACAAAATAGGCTGATAATTGTTCTGAACTGAAGAAACCACCTGGCTGACTGCACTAATCCATGTACGGCCGTCTACAGGGTCAAATGCAACATATGGGCGGGTACCGTCTCTTGGATTCTGGGCATGATCAAGTATGGCCTTCTGCCAGTCCTGAGAAATATTTATAATTCTCAGTTTACCGTCGTCATCTGCATACTGAAGGCAGATTTGAAGACCAAGAGCTTCCCTTACTTTTTCAGCAAGTTCGTAAGGATCTCTTGTAATATTCTTTAAGCTTGCAAGGGTTTCCATAATAGTAACCATATTCCTGATGGATACCTGTTCCCTCAAAAGCTCTTTTAAAATCTTTTCAATATCGATTACAGAAAGCTTGTTGTCACCTTCCATTACTTCAGAAACAACAATAGGGTTAGTCTGTTTAACAGAGTTTATAAGGAGGGAAACCTCCTCACTTCCAAGAATGTCAGAAGCCTGGGCACGAATTGTTTCTGTAAGATGAGTGGCAATAATATTCGGAGGATCTACAACAATATAGCCGGCCTGTTCTGCTTCTGACCTCTGACTTTCAGGAAGCCATATTGCAGGAAGTCCAAAGGTAGGATCTTTTGTTGCTTCCCCCTTTATCTCTTCAATGACAGAGCCAGTATTCATGCACATATAGTAGCCCAGCTTAATCTGGCTGCGGCAGCGCTCAATTCCACGAATTTTAAAACAATATTCGTTAGGATCAAGATTCATATTGTCTATAATGTGAATACTTGGAACCGGAAGTCCAATATCAAGGGCGGATTCACGCCGGATTCTTGAAATTCTTTCTACAAGTTCAGCGCCTGAACTTTCATCTACAAGAGGAAGAAGTGCATATCCTAATTCGAGGGAAAGAGGATCCAGAGGAGCAACAGAATCTGTTTCTGCATTGTTCCTTCCCTTCTTTTCGCTTGCAGCCTTTTCTTCCTGCTCCTTTATAAGTTCCTTTTCTTTTTTAACCTTCTTAGTTCTTGTAAGGCGTATTCCGTAATAAAGCAAAAGTCCACCAATAGGTATGAGGAAGAACATGGTGTTATTGTGGAAGACAGCGCCTATTACAAGAAGTACTGCTCCTACAATCTGATAAATTGTTCCATCAATTGAGAAATTGTTAATAACCTGTTCACCAAGTGTTTCTTTTGATTTATCCGCTGTTACAAGGATACCAGTAGCAAAAGAAAGCATAAGTGAAGGCAGCTGACTTAAAAGTCCGTCACCGATGGTGAGTTTTGAATACATTTCCAGAGAATCGCTAAAGGAAAGATGGTTCATTGCCATTCCCACAGCAAATCCACCGATTAAGTTTATTACGGTAATTACAATTCCCGCCTTAACGTTTCCAGAAACGAATTTTGAAGAACCGTCCATATTAGAATAGAAGTCAATATCTTTTCTAAGTTCTTCCTTCTGATGGCGGGCTTCTTCCTCAGTTATATAGCCGGAATTAAGCTGATTATCAATATCGAACTGCTTGGTCGCCATAGAATCCAGAGTGAATCGTGCAGCAACTTCTGAAACTCGGCTGGCACCCTTTGTAATAACAACAACCTGAACTACTATAAGAATAATAAAAATTACAAAACCAATTACAAGGTTATTTCCGGCAACAATATTGGCAAAAGCCTGAACCATCGCGCTCTGATTTCTTGCAAGTGCCTGAGCCCCGCCCCCTGTAATTTTTGCAGAAAGAATCAGTCTGGTGGAAGAAATATTTATTCCAAGTCCAAAAATTGTCATAAAAAGGGTCATCTGCGGAAAAGATGAAAAACTTGAGGCACGGGGGGTATATACAACTGTTAAAAGAATAACAATTGATAATGCCAGATTGAGAGTCATAAAAATATCAATTAAAAATTTTGGAAGAGGAAGAATAAGCATAAGGACAACCAGAACGGCTGCCACCGCTATCGAATTTTTTGAAATAAAGTCAAAAAAACTTTTTCCCCTGCTTGCATTTAATGCAGTTTCGTTTGCCATTAAGTCCCCACCCTAGACAAAGCCCTTAGTTTCTTTTTTTATTAAAGCGGCCAATCTCAGCATAGATTTCAGCCAAAACCCGCCAATGCTTTTCTGGTATTATATCACCAATTTCCGTATCTGTATAGAGTGAACGTGCAAGAGGCCTGTTTTCTACGATAGGAACATTGTTTTCCCTGGCAATAGCCTTCATCTGAAGGGCAATTGCATCTTCTCCCTTAAAAGTTACTTCCGGAGCCATAGCTTCCGAAGCCTCATATTTCATGGAAACGGCAAAATGGGTCGGGTTTGTAATTACCACATCCGCCTCACGAACAGCCTTAGGCATATTCTGGGAAAGAATCTTTTTCTGCTCTTCTCTTAATCTATTTTTTATTTCAGGATCCCCTTCCATTTCCTTGAATTCCTGCTTCTGTTCATACTTTGTCATTTTCATGGATTCCATAAATTCCCTGCGGTTTACAAAGTAATCCGGAATACTCACAACTATGAAGAGAATTGCAACTGACACCATAAGCTGGGAAGCAATTTTTGCAATAAGCTTTACTGAAGCAAGAATATTTGCCGATTTTATGGTCTGAATAATCAGGGGAATATTTCTCCTGATCAAAAGGTAGCCTATTAAAACAATTATGGCCACTTTTCCAAGACTTTTTACAATATTAAATACACCCTTGAGGCTGAAAAGTGTATTTTTAAAATATTCTCCGAACCTTGGAATGAGTTTAGAAAACTTTGGTTCAATAGGTTTGAGAGAAAAAATAAAGCCACGGTTCTGGATTATATTTCCTAAAAAAGCTCCAATGACTCCCGTAATAGAAACCGGAATTACCATTTTTAAAATGCTTAATAAAAAAGCGACAAAATATGAAGAGTTCATCATGGATTCCTGATTACATCTTTCAAAATAAAAACGCATAAGGTCTGCAGACCCCTTCAATATTGAACGGCCTAAAAAAAGGAGTACAATTACTGTAAAAAGGAAAACCAGAGAAGAGTTTAAGTCTGTACTTTTTGGGACACGGCCTTCTTCCCGGGCTTTCTGAAGTTTATACTCTGAAGGTTCCTCTGTTCGCCCTTCATCTTCTGCCGCAAACCACTGGAGGTCTAAGTCTTTTGCGCTCACTTTATACCTCCGTTTCCGGCATTTCCTATAGCCTGAATAATTGAATTTAAGTCATTAATTCCTGTATTAAAGGAACGGATAAAAAAGTCGCACAAATCCCTGAAAAATATTGCAAAAATACCAAAAGAAAGAAGAATCATAATCGGAAAACCTTCAGAAAGAAGGTTCATCTGAGGAGCAGCCTTTGAAAGAAGTCCTGTGCAAACCGTAACAAGAAGAAGAGTTCCCATAATAGGAAGGGCTATGAGCATGGCATCTGCAAAAAGATTTGTAAGGCCTTTTAAAAGAAAAGTAACGATTTTTTCTCTGGCAGCAATAAGCTCAAAACAATTTAGTGAAGAAATGCTTCCCATCAGCCCCCTGATAAAAAGTTTCTGAAACCATTCACTTTGCATAAAAATCAGCATTGAAACCAGGTTCAAAAACTGACCGATTAATGGATTTTCAACCTGACTCAAAGCATCGTAGGCACTGGCTGCACTAAAACCCATCTGGAAGGCAAAAAACTGACCTGCTGTACTAAAAGCAGCAAAAATAATTGAAACGTAAAAACCCATAATTACGCCAATCATTCCTTCTCCAACTAAAAGAAGAATATAATAAAGGCTGAAAGTACCGTCCAGACTTACAAATGAAGAATATGCCGAATAGTCAGCAGCCGGAAGCATTAGATAAGCAATGTAAAAAGCCAAGGCAAAACGGGAAGCCCTTGGCAGGGTTCTCATTGAAAAAAGAGGAAGTGTAAAAAGAAGAGCCAGACTTCTTACCGCAACAAGAAGAAAAAAGCTGGATTTTGAAAGAATCTCCTGGAGCATCTTATTTCACTTAATTTACAGATTAGGAATCATCTTAAAAAGATTGATTACAAAGCCTTTCAGGTGGTTAAACTGCCAGCCGCCAAGAAGGGCCAGTACACCAAAAATTGCAATAAATTTAGGAAAAAAAGTTAATGTCTGCTCCTGAATGGAGGTAGTTGCCTGAAAAATTGCAACAATCAAACCAACAACAAGAGCCACGCTTAAAACCGGAACTATAAGAATAAAAACTTCTTCAATTCCACCCTGCATAAGAGAAACAAGTCGTCCTATTGTCATAAAACCTCCCATAATCCCTGTCAAAAGGGAAATATATAATCACCTATGAATTATTTTTCTGTACGTTCAAAAATGCTAGTGAAGTACAGAAGCAAAAAGCTGGGTTGTCAAAAGTCCCCATCCGTCTACCAGTACAAAAAGCATAAGCTTAAAGGGCATGGAAATTTGAACCGGCGGAAGCATCATCATACCCATTGACATAAGTATACTTGCAACAACCATATCTATAACGATAAACGGAATATAAAGAATAATACCTATTTTAAAAGCCACCGTAAGTTCACTTAGAATATAAGCCGGTATCAGAACATAAAGAGGAATAGCAGTTGGATCATGCTCCTGAGGCTTTTCCAGATGAGCCATCTGCATGAACATCATAATGTAGCTTTCATTTTTTCCCATTTGGGAATACATAAAATTCTTTATCGGAGCCTCAGTCTGAGTGATTGCTTCTTC
>JAILKG010000210.1 GCA_024693915.1 Treponema sp. | reverse complement strand
ACTCAAAAATCATACAGAAATTGCTGACGATCCAGACCATTCACAAGAGCTAAGTCAGGAAGAACTGGTAAGAGAACTTATTCCATGGACAGCCGGCATGATTTCTTTTGCAACCTTTGCGTCAATTTCAAGCATTATTTCAATCGTGCACGCTGTAAAATATCCGCTGAACAAAAACGAAGTTTTAAGAAATACACTTTTTGCAACAAAAGCTTCTGAAAGTCAGTCTTCACAGAAAAAAATGCCAGACCTTGCTTTTGCTCCAATTTTCAGCCTGAACCAGGACTTAAGTCTTGCTCCAGGCCTTGCCTGCAAAATCAGCTTTTAATTTCTCGTTTTAGTCAGCTTTATAAACCTTAATAGTCACAAGAGAAGTCCAGCTTTCCCCATTGGAAGTCTGGGCTTTTATTTTTACCGGAACTTCTAAGCCATCCTGACCTGCAGGAATATTATCTTTAACCGTAAAAATACAGGCCGCATTGTTAGCCGGATTCATGTCAAGAATCTCTTCATCACTCTGGATTTTACCGTCATTATATGAATACACTGCGTATTTTCCAGCATCAATATTTCCGTAAGTGGATGAAGTTTTTTCAAATTTCAGATATTCCGAGTCAGATGAAAAAGAAAGGGTCAGACCTTTAAGAATGGTAGTTCCACTGTTATGCAGCTGCACATTCATATAAACTATTTCGCCGCTTTCTATTACTTTATCTCCGTCGTTGTTGGTTCCGTTGGTAATTGCGTCAATGCAAGCACAGTTTACAAAAGAAAGCTCATTTCTTGGCTCAACTACAGAAAGATTTATAGTCTCCTGCCAGCTTTTTCCGTATTTATCAGTGATTGTCAAAAGCAAAGGAATCTGGCTTCCGTCTTCCACAGAATCAGAGATTGTAAATGAAAATTCTGCTTTGTTACTTAATTCCATCTGGATATCGTTCAATTCCCTACATCCATTTGGATAATTATCATATCTGATACTGATACTTGCTTTATAATAGCCGCCGCTTAAATTTCCGTAAGAACACATCTTGTCATTAAATGATACAGCCCCTGTCCATTCAGCAGGAAGGGATAGCTTTGCAACAAGATCTTCTGCAGTTGATTTTCCTGTATTCTGAATGCAGACATCCATATAGATTTTTTCACCAGGATTCAAAACCTTGTCTTCATTGTTTTTATCAGAAAAGGATTTATAATCACTCACTGTATACTTTACTACATTTATATCCAGATCAGGCTGGTCAACTGTAATTGAAAATTTTTCCTGCCAGGTATTTTTAGAAGAATCTGTGATAGTAAGAATAAAAGGAATCTTTGTTCCCACCGGGCAGTCTTTATCAACAGTAAATGTAAAATAATTATCCTTGTAATAGCCGTTATTAAAGAGATGTGCAGAAGTGTATGGCGTTCCATAAAGTGAACAGTAATAATTTGACTTAATTGTCTGATCAATACTTTTTTCATCTCCTCCTTCTGCAAAAGTAACATAAGGGCTTTCAGAAGAAAGTTTCAGATTCAGAGAGGTAACAGAGTCCAGAGAATCGTTGTGCAAAAGCAGGTCCAGATAAAATTCTTCACCGGCACAGAACAAAGAATCATAATTACCGGAACTTTCTTTAAAACCATAGCCCGCAAGGCTAACCGGAACAAAGGAATAATCAATCTGTCCGCAGTTTATGCTGTAAAAATCCACATCATTCAGCTTAAGATAAGCCTTTGCCGGCTGACTTAAATCTGTAATCCGGCTTGCCCTTCCAATACTGTTATTATCCTCATAGGCGTTTATTTCTTCAGCAGACCAGATTCCGCTTAAATCAGCAAGTTCACAAGTGTCCTTAAAGCCAAAGGAATAAGCCATTTCGCTTTCTGCTGTGGCTCCCGTAAAGGCAAGAATATAGTCGCTCTTGCTCCATGGAACTAAAACAGTGGAAGTCTGTCCCGCATCCACAGTAAAGCGCTTTGAACGGCCGTCAGGGAAAATTACAAAGCCCTTCAGCTGACCTGTATAGCTTGATGACGATGAAGATGTATCTATATTTCTGGCATTAACCTTTAAAGCTACCGGCCCCCGGTAAAAACGAAGGGTAACAGAATCATTCCAGGTAAGGCCCGTCCTGGAATCTGTAATACTGATATTAACAGGAACATCAGCATATTCCTGATTCAGTTTTCCATAGCGTACTTCAAAAGACAAGGACTTTGACTTTCCAGGTTCAATGCTTGAAAAATTACCCCGGCTTTCTCCGGAAACAAATTCAAAAGCAGAATCATTGCAGGAAATATTATAACTTGAAGTTTCGCAAGTGGCATTTCCTACATTGTTCAAGTTCAGCGCCAGTTCATAGGTTTTATTATAATTTCCGTAGCACAAATTCTGCTGGTCAGAATCAATGGAGTAAGTTACTTTAAAGCCGTATTTTCCCTCTTCCACCAGAGGAATTGTTCCCATATTTTCTCCATCATAAGAAGGAAGAAGTAGAACGGCAGATAATTCCTTCTGACTTTCAGAATCATTTTCAGAATTTCCGCCGGATGTTCCGCTTCCAATTACATCTGGAATCAAAGTAAGAAGCTGACTGTCATCTGCAACAGAAGCAGTAAAATGCGCCTGTCCCAGACTGTCAACTTCTACAGTCTGAGAATCCGCAGTATTTTTCTGGTTTACCCTCTTCATTTTTAGGGAAGAGATTGCAGAAACAGCCCTGGAAGAAGTTCCTTCAAAACCGGAAACAGAAAGAGAAAAACTGCGGGCAGAACCACCCTTTCTAAAATATCTGACATTTGCTCCCTTGCAGAGCACATTCTGGCCGTCTAAGGAATAGCCTGAAATTCCATTCTGAACCAGACTTTTATAAGTGGAAGAATAGATTTGGTAGATACTTTCGCAGTCGATATAATATTCATCACCCGTATCCATCTGAATCCAGCTTCCCCAGTATTCCCTGGATATAGGAAGATTTCCGCTGTTACAGTTAAGGTAGATGTCGTAGAATTTTTCAACATATTCAATTTGTGTTTCAACCTTATATCTTAAAGTAAGAAGAAGATGAGCCTTAACAGTCTCTTCATATGGAATTTTGTCACTTCCATAAATGGTAAAAGCTATTTCAAATTTTCCGGTATTTTTTCCGTCGGTTATAAAATTATTGTAAATATTTATGTACTCAGATTTGGATTCCAGCATAATTTCCTTTGCAGTAGCTGGACCTTCCGCATTAAAAATCGCAGAAAAAGTGTACTGGCCATTCTTTTTTATAACCGTATCTTTTGAACCGGAAATGCTGTAATCTGAAAACTCAACAGAAGGAATTATTATAGAAGGATTTTGGGGATTAGCAGGGTCAGGGCTGTCACTGCCAGAATTTGAACCGGAAGAAGAGCCACCAGAACCGCTTCCACCGGATTTTTTTAGAACATCTATCATGTATCCAGCCGAATGGCCTTTGTAAGTTATAATAACCTTCTGAAGACCTGTGGTATTCAGAGTAGTTCCTACAGCCGGCTCAACATGGTAGTCATTAATCATCATGTCTGAACCATTGGAATAAACAGCCTTTACAGACAAAACGCCTAAAGAAAAACGGTCTCCCTGATAGAAAGTCTTTTGACCTTCAACGGCAATTGTAATATACAAAAGTTCAGAATCCTGCTCCAGAAGTTCACAGGAAGAAAAATAGAAAAAGAAAGTAAATATAGAAAGAATTGAAAGAAAAGCTCTTTTTAAAGCGCCCATTACTCGTCCCCTTTATTGTTATGTCAAAAAAAACATTATGTCCTTATAAGGAAAATGTCAACATAAAAAAAATCAAAGGAAAACGAATAAAATATGCCTCAAGGATAAGCAGCCACGGGCAAAGGCATTTTAATTGTTTGAATATAAAAACAAGGAATTTCTTATGAAAGCCAAAAAATCGGGTCCCAGCGACGACGAAAATCAGGGAACCTTCCCCTTGGGGCCCCGTTAGTTCTTTCTGTCCCAGATGCCGTGACTTCTTGAGCTTTGAATAGACGCTGCCACTGCGCCTTTTTTTATATTCTGTTTTTGTTGAAAATAAATAAGCGGACTGTCCCTGCCTTGACCTGCCCATATAACTATCGGCATCGTA
>JAILKG010000202.1 GCA_024693915.1 Treponema sp. | reverse complement strand
TATTTGGTGACATCTATGATGTTAAGACGGAAAGAACTAGTAAGCTGACGGTTGATAAACTTAATCAGGTTGCGACTTCGAATGACGGAACAACTTTTGTATTGGGTCGTGCACCGAATTGTTATGGTGGTCACTGGGTTTTGCTTGAAGGATACCATACTAATTCCGAGGGAGTATTAACGTTTGACTTTAATGCTACAAGTGATAATGATATAAAACTGAACAGGACATTCGTTTACGGAGAGGACAATCAAAATAAAGATAAAGAGATTTTTGCAATCACAGAGATACAGACCTATACATTTATTAAAAAATAACAGAAAATAATATTTTAATATGTGATATCCCTGTAGGGGAATACGGAACTTTAAAACTATCCAGATTGATATGTCTGTTTATTTTAAAGTTTCGTAAAAAAGGAGTAACTATTTATGAAAAAAAAGAAAGGGTTTACATTTTTTCTGCTTATGGCTTCGGCTTTTTTGTATGCAGGTTGTTTTGGCAAAGACTTTAGCGGCGTTACAAATATTTCTTCTTCACTTTTAAAAGAGGGTGAAAGATTTGAGTTTAAGAATTGTAAACAATCTTTTCAGGCAATTGGCGGAGAGCCTACCACGAGTCTGGTTCTTGCCAATGATAAATTAAATACAGAATCTTCATCCCTTGATGATAGCGAGGAGGACTTAAGGGCAGTTCAACTTTTCCTTGGATATGACAATTTTAGTGATGGTATGCAGGTTACTGATAAAAGTATGTATGGTTTTCTGGTAATCGGTTATGGAAAATACAAGCTGGAAATAAATAAAATTGAACCTTTTAATTTTAATAGTAAAAAATTGATTTTTTCTATACCTGCCATTGTTTATAATGGAAATGAAAAAGGGGAAATTTTAATTACATATAAAGGCAAAGTGGAAGAGCATAATTATAATGATTTATGGGATGAAACAAGAAATTCTAAGAGCGCTGAAGAAGTAAAACTGTTAAAAATTAGAATGAAGGCTCGTACAGAACTTGATTCCGTAAAAAGCGCGGAAAATACAGATGATGGTTATAAATATTCAAAAATGCTTTCTGATGATGTTGAACTTGGCTCAGCTCGTAAAGATGATTATGTCTTTCTTACATCATTAAAAGATGCTGTTCAGATTGTCTTTATCTGTTCTAAAGATTATGGAAAAACAAAAAAATCATGCCTTGAAGTCTATTCTGAAAATTTCCGTTTTGAAAATAGAGAGCCTTATTCTTACTGGGAGTGGGCAGATAACCTGATCAAAATGGAAATGGAAAAAAGCGAGAGAAGTGAAGTTATATTTGACTCTCATTTTAATAAAAATCTCACCAGATATTATGTAAGATTTTATCATGGAGAAATCTAGAAATTTGTTATAAAAAAAAGGAGTTACTTTTTATGAAAAAAATTGGATTAGTCTTATACTTTATTTGTTTTGTGGCATTTTTGCATGCTCAGGATTATGGAAATTCTTTCAGCGGTGTAACAAATATTTCTTCTTCGCTTTTAAAAGAGGATGAAAAAATCGAATTCAATTATTGCTTTGTAATTAATAAGGGAAGATCCGGAGAGGCTACAAGCAGTCTTCTTCTGGCAAACGACAAGTTAAATACCAGCTCTTCTTATCTTGATGACAGTGAAGAAGGCCTGAGGGCTGTACAATTATTTCTGGATTATCAGTATTGTAGAGATGGTTTTGTGATTAATAAGAAATATATGAAAGGATATCTTGTAATTGATTATCAAAAATATGCTTTGCAAATAAAAGATTTTGAGCCTTTTGTATTCACTAGCAGTAATTTTACATTAAATATTCCTGCAATTGTTAAAAACGGAAAGGAAAGTGGGGAAATTTTAATTTCTTATCAGGGAAAAGCAGAAGAGAAAACTTATCTTGATCTGTGGGACGATTCTAGAAATTCAAAAACAAATGACCAGGTAAAATTGATGAAGGAAAGGATGAAGAATCGTGCGGAGCTTCATGCAAAAAAAACTTATGAAAATAATGATGACGGCTACAAATATGTAAAAATGCTTACTGATGATTTTGAGCTTGGTTTAGATTTAAAAGAAGATTATGCCTATCTTACATCATTAAAAGATGCAGTGCAGATTGTATTTATTTGCAGTAAAGAGTATGGAAAAACAAAATATACCTGCGTAGGCGGTATTTCCAGTAATTCTGAATGGGAGGAAACTCAACCGTATTCATATTGGGAATGGGCTGACGGACTAATAAGAAGAGAAATTCCCAGAAGTGAAAAAAAACATGTGGAATATGACAAGCACTTTAAGAAAAAAATAACAAAATACTACGTAAAATACATGTCTGGTGCTTACGAAAAATAATTGAGGGGTGTAGTGGTACCGAAGCGGAAGCGGCTGACAAAAAAACTGCATATGGTCATTGAGCCTGTGAAAATGACCTTTAAAAAAAATATGGTGGTTGCTTCGCGCCTTCGGACGAGAACCTCAACCACCATTTTGTATACATTTATTAGTCAGCCCCTTCGAAGGTGAAGCCGGCGCCACGAAAAGCCAGACCCGCCCTTTTGCGGCAGGATGCACCCAAAAAAGAAATTTTCCAGTGCTCAGTTAGTGTTCAGTCAGTGTTCTGGCGACTGAATTTTTATTAGTTTGAGGTGTTTACCTTAGCTTTTGCTTCAGCAGCCAGACTTTTTAATTCGTCGTAAAGGCTTCCGATGTTTGTAAAGTTTTCCCTAATCCAGCGGCGCTGATTTCTTTTTGACCGGTTATAGGCGTACATTCCCATCATGTAGTCATGTTCAGTTTCACCGTTGATAGGGTAGAAGAAGAGGTCTCCTGTTCCTGAAAAAATCATAAGTTCCAGTTTGGAATCGTCAATGGAGGCGAAGTAGGTGTAAATGCCGTCTTTTTTCTCGTAGGAAACTTTAGTTTTAGAAGTGTCGTGACTGGCCAGGGCACTTTCGAAGTTTTCAAGATACTGGTAGCGTTCTGCTGTGATTTCTTCGATAAGGCTTTCTTTTGTAATTCCTGAAGGATCGTCAGAACCGGCATGTTTTTCGATAACATATTTTGATAAGGCATCATAGGCCTCGTCGTATTCTTTCTGGCTTTTAAGTTCTGTAGCATTTATGTCTGCTTCCCTTGAAGTAACAAGATCCACTCCGCTTGCCTTAAAATGGTTTTCGTTATGAGCCATTTCGTTAAAACTTTTGTTTGGGGTATCCCAGTCATTTTTCTTATTGTTCCAGAGGAAGAGAACTTCAACCCAGAATTCACCCTGGTCCGGGTTACCAAGATTTTCCTGATAGAAAAAGTGACCTTTAAATGTGTATTTTTTTTCTCCGTTTTCCTTGTTGTAGGCGTAGAACATTTTTTCCAATGGTTTCAGCTCGATGTAGTCACTGTGAGTTGAAGCGATTGTTCCGGAAATTGTCATGTTTTTTGTGATTCCGCAGTTCAAAAAGCAGGTTTCCCCAACCGGATCACCGATTATTTCTTGTGCCAAATCTCCAAAAATATCGCAGGAAGCAAAAAGCATTGTAAAGCCTGCAATAAGCGCCGGAATAAATTTGCTGATTTTTTTCATAAAAAGTCTCCTGAGTGAAGCAGTTGTGCTGCTTCTTAATAGATTGAAAGCCAAGCGAGTTTGCTTTGCAAACATAGCGTTAAAAAATTGCGGAAGCAATTTTCAGGCTTTATTACTGTCAGGCCGCTTGCGACCTTATTTTTAATTTATAACAGTATTTTATTATTATATGAATGTATGTAAGTGTCAATCTTAATATTTCAGTATTGAGTGCAGGGAGAAGGCTGGAAGAAAACGGATTTGTAGCCTGTTGGGTGGTTGGCGGAGCAATATTGGCGGGTGGATGAGGGCGGTGGGAGAGGCGGGTGGAGTGCTGGTGCAAGGCGGCTGGCGGTCTGGTAGATGACCACAAAAATATTAATATCTTCTAAAATTTTTCCTCCAAAAAGATGAAATTCAACAAAAAAAAAGTATTTTTTTTTAAAATTACACTTTATAATTGAAAAGATACGTCTTGACAAAACTTGATGAAAGTGGAGATTTTTATGAGTGCATTAAAAGATTTAGGTAAGATGTTAAAACAGAAAAAATCAAAAAAACTTTTCTGGGGAATGCTGGGCCCCCTTTTGATAGTAACATTTGTTGCCTGTTCATTTTTTTATTTTGTTTCAAATATGATTTTGAAGGAATACATGAAAGGCCAGCTGGAGTATTCCGTTAAAAAATTGAATTCAAGCGTTGTAGAAAGCATGCAGCCAATTATTCTGAATGTGGACAATTTTACCCTTTTTGCAAGGGACTACAACGATGCAAAAACTCTGGAACTTTTACTGGTTGCATTTTCCAAACAGTTTGATAAATATGCTTCCATGCTCTATTTTTCTCCTACAGATGGCCGCTTGTTGAACAATATCGGCTGGGTTCCGCCAAAGGGTTTTAATGCAGCGGAAAGGCAGTGGTATAAGGATGCCGTTGTAAACGAGGGCAAACTCACTTTTTCTGATGCTTATGTTGACGCCAGCACTGGAGAACTCTGTGTTACAATTTCACAGGCTGTTTATAATTCTAATGGCAGCTTAAAAGGTGTTATAGGCTGTGATATTCTTCTTGAAAGTCTTATTTCTTCTATTAAGGAGATAAGTATTTCAAAATCTGCCAGTCTGGATTTGATTACTGCTGACGGTTTTTACCTTACAAATGATGTCGCAGAAAATATAATGGAGAAGAACTGGAAGGATTGCACGAGTTATCCTGGTGACAAGGTTGAATGGCTGGATGGAAAAACCAAGTCTTTCCTTTCCAGGGATAATTACTATGCGGTTTGCAAAATCGGAACGGCTCCATGGTTTATTGTGGTAGAGGGACTTTGTGCTGATTATACCGGAAAACTTTCCCAGGTAATTATTATTTTTGAACTTATTCTTTTGGCTTTCAGTTTTGTTGCTTCTTTCTTCAATATCAATACCATCAGAAAAATGAGGCAGGAAGAACAGTCACTGGCTGAACAGCTTTTTGAAGATGCCCAGAGTCTGGTTGTTTCATCAAAGGAAAACGCCGCTACCGCTCAGGATCAGAGCGCCGCTGTAAAAGAAATTGTTGCCACCATGGAAGACAACACTGCCCTCAGCGAAGATATTTCCGGAAGGATTAAGGATGTTTCCGGTGTTGCAATGAAAACCAACAATATTGTTTCTGAAGGCGTTTCCTGTATTGAAGCCAATATGCTGCAGCTTCAGGAGATTGCAGAAACAAACTTTAATACAATCAGTGGAATTAAAAATCTTGGTGATAAAATCGAAAACATCTGGAGTATTGTTTCCCTCATCAACTCTGTTGCTGACCAGGCAAAAATTATCGCCTTTAACGCTGAGCTTGAAGCAAATAATACAAACAGTTCAGGAAAAAATTTCCACATTGTTGCAAGTGAAATCAGACGCCTTGCAGACGGAATTATTGAAAGTACTAAGGAAATTAAGACAAAAATCACAGAAATTCAGGAATCCAGTGACGATTTGATACTTGCCAGTGAAAATGGTACTGAAAAAATTCAGGCAGGTGTAGAAAACGCAAGAAATCTGGAAACCCGCTTTGCCAGCATAAAAAATGCCTCAGAAGTAACTGCAGAAAGCGCAGAAAGAATTACAACGATTATTCAGCAGCAGGCTTCTGCCAGTGAACAGATTCTTATTACCCTTAAGCAGATTTCTGCCGGTATTGAAAACTTTTCTATGGCAACGGAATACATTTCCAAAGCTTCAGAGAACTTAAAAAGTGTTGCAACAGATTTGAGCGACTCTCGGGCAACGGATTCTTCAGAAGAGGATGAATCTGAGGACGAGGACGAAAACTCCCCTGAATCAAAGGAAGAATAGTCAGAAATCGGAAATTATGGAGACCAATTATGAATGAAGAAATTGTAGAAGAAATTGCTTCCAGAAATGATTCTGAAAATGAAAGCGCTCAGGAAGTTTCCATGACAACCTGGCTGATTTTTTTGATTTCCGGAAAAAAATACGCTGTTCGTTCCTGCGATGTGGTGGAAATTATCAGCGACCTTTCCGTTTATAAACTTCCTTTTATGCCAAAATATGTGGAAGGTGTTTTGAATCGCCGTGGAGATCCTTTTACGGTAATAAATCCCAACCCCATTTTTGATGAACAGGCTGATGACGAGCCGCCTGCTAAATCTCTTTTTATGATTTTTAAGCGGGATGACGACCAGCTTTCACTTCACATTTCGGATATTCTTCTTTTTACCAGAATTGAAGACACAAATTTAAAAATTATCCCTGATGCAACAGAAGAAAGCTTCTTTTTGGGAACGGTTGGCTTTGACGGAGAAGAAATTCCTGTTTTGAACCCTAACGCCTTTGAATATAAATTGAGGAAGGATTGTGGAAGCCGCTAATCATTTTACCTGTCTGGCCTATGATACAATTGATTTTCTCATTCAAAGCAAGTTCATCATTTATGGAATTTATCTGCCGGAAGCCTGTAAAAATTCCAACATTATTTTTGAAAGCGAACTTCTGCCTCATATCAGCTTGGGTGAATTTCTGGAAAAGGAGTTTTCCTGCGGTCACTCTGAAGAATCCAATGTTATGCTTGTGATGAAAAAAGATGATTTTGGAGAGGATTTGCAGAAAAAAATTGTAAAATTTTGCGAAACAGAATTCCCTGTAAGCGGAAATTTTGCCGTTTCTGTGAATACTCAGGTTTCAAGCCAGATAATCGATTTTTCAACTCTCAGACTTTTGCCGGCCGGAATCAGAGATAAACTGGAAGAATGCGGAATAAGTGCCCTGGGCTTTCTGGGGGATTCTTACAACAAAAATCGCCGGCAAATTCTTCTTTCAATGGACAATCTATTGAAGATAGTAACAGGAGGTCAGGCATGAAAATAATGATATGTGAGTCCTCTGCTGTTGTGCGCTCCATTCTTCAGAAAAAACTTGAAAGCTTTAGTGACATTGAGCTTTTATCTTCTGTTTCAAACCTTACAAAATTGCTGGAACCTCTTTCATCTCAAAGACCGGATGTGATTATCTGTGGAAATAAAGGAGATGATCAGGGGGAAATAGAGGCTGCAAAGATTATTTGCAATGAAGACAAAATTCCTCTTTTAATTTTGTCCAGTGAAAAAGCAGGCAGAGAAGAAGCTTCCCCTGCCTGCTTTATTAAAGACGCTATAAAAAGCCATTTTTCTTCTGCAAAAGAAAGATTTACTCCTTCAGCTTTTCTTGATTATTTTGAAAAACCAAATCTGCAGGGGTATACAGATGATTTTTTTGTAAAACTCCTTAAAAAAATTAAGGAAATGGCGGCTAAAAAAAATCAGTTACCGGAGTTCAGAAAAGCTTCTTCCTGCTCTTCAGATTCTGAACAATCACTTTGCTCAGATGATTTTAAGCTACTCTGCATAGGGGCTTCAACCGGCGGACCTTCTGCTGTTTCTGAAGTTTTGTCTTCCCTTGGAAACGATTTTCCTCTGCCAATTCTTTATACCCAGCACATTGATATAAATAAGGATGTAAATCTTATTCACTGGCTTAAGGATGTCTGCAAGAATCTGCAGATAAAGCTTGCCGAAGATGGAGAAAAAGCTCTTCCTGGCACAGTTTATATGGCTCCTGCTGACAGACATCTGGTGATTGCCTATATTTGTGACGACGAGCTTCCAATTTTAAGGCTTTCTGATGAAGAGCCGGAGCGCTTTTTGAGACCTGCCGTAAATAAACTTTTTAGAAGTGCTGCTCAAAAATATAAAAGTTCCCTTCTGGCAGTTCTTTTAACGGGAATGGGTTCTGACGGCGCGGAAGGTTGCCGCATGATTTGTGACAATGGAGGCTGGACTATTGTGGAGGACAAGTCTACCTGCGCTGTTTTTGGGATGCCTGCTGCGGCTATTGAATGCGGCGGTGCAAAGGAAGTTTTGCCCCGCAATGAAATTGCAAAAAGAATTTTGACTCTGGTGGATAAATGATAAAAGTTCCTGCTAAAGTTTTGACAGAAATAGATCTGGACTCATTTATTGCAATTTTGACGGAGCATACTGGCATTGTTCCAAGGGCTGGTCACAGGGAAGGAATTAAAAATTTTATCGAAAGAAAGCTGGACGAAAGTCATTTGACTATGGAAGAATACAAAAGAAAACTTTCCATGGACAAAACGCTGATTTCTGAATTTGTAAACAAAAGCACAGTCAATGAAACCTATTTTTTTAGGGAAGAAAAGCATTTTGCAGTTCTAAGAGATAAAATTTTTCCAAAAATCGCCCTTAGCCATCCTGATAAAAGTGTAAGAATCTGGAGCGCAGCCTGTTCTTATGGGGAGGAAGCTTATTCTCTTTCTGTTATGGCTTCTTTGTGCGGCTTAAAACCGGAAGTTACCGCCTCTGATATTAATTCAGCGGTGATGGAACACTGCAAAAATGGTATTTTTCTTGGTACTTCCCTGCGTTCTGTTGACGGAGTAAGGTTTCACAGCCTGGTTTTGCCCTACAGAAGGGAAGATGGAAGGGTTGCTTTTCCGAACAGCATTCGGAAGACGGTTAACACAATTAATCTGAATCTGTGTGAACTGGATTTTGCCTGCAATGCAGACCTTCTTCCAAAAGAGCAGGATGTGATTTTTATCAGGAATGTTTTTATTTATTTTTCCCTAGAACTGAGGGCAAAAATTCTTAAAACAATTGCTGAAAAGTGTCTGGCAGATGATGGATATCTTTTTGTTTCAATGAACGAAATTGCCCAGCTGGATTATGACCTTGTTCCTGATTCCCTGGTCAAAGAATCAGAAGGAAATGTTTTCTATTTCCACAAAAAAAGTGTAAAAAATGGAGGTAAAGCCAATGGCTAAAATCTCAGACGATATTACTGAAAGTTATGTTTCTGAAGTCAGGGAACTTCTGGAATCTGCAAAAAAGGATATACTGGCTTTAAAAGCTGATGAAAACGATTCTGAAAGTTTGACCAGTCTTTTGCGCAGTCTGCATACCATAAAGGGAAATTCCCGCATGCTGGGCTATTCTACAATTGAAAAACTTTCCCACGCAGTTGAAGATATTTATAAAAGCATAAAAGATTCAAAAATAAAGAGCTCTGACCGCCTGATAAAACTGGTTTTTGCAGTTGCGGATAAAATTGAATGCTGTATAGACTCTATCAGTCAGAATGGTTCGGACTGCCAGGATATTGATATTTACCTTCAGTACTGCGATAAACTGGCGGCAGGAGAGCTTATTGATATAGACGCTTTTACCGCAGAAATCAACAAAAAAACAGGAGTTGTGCCTGAGGAAGAAGATGAAGAAATTCAGGCCGACAGGCTGGGGGATATTCAGTCCATCAGGATTAAACTTTCCCGGGTAAACGAGATTATTTCTTCATTTGATACTATTATCACAAGGGAGTTCCACCTGAAATCACAGCTGGACGAGCTAAAAAAACTGGAAGACCAGCTGGGAAGCCGGGAACTTTCTAAAATCAGAAAGCAGTTTGAAAATGACATATATTCACTGGAAACTTCGATTTTTGATGTGCAGGAAAAAGCCTTCGATTTAAGAATGCTTCCAATCAGCATTGTTCTTCATCCTCTTGAGATGACAGTGGCAATGGAAGCAATTAATCTGGATAAAAAAGTAAGGTGCCGCATTCAGGATACTGATATTGCGGTTGATAAAGTGATTCTGGAACAGATGGGCGATATTCTTATGCATATCGTAAGAAACGCCATGGATCACGGAATTGAAAGCCCGGAGGAGCGTGTAAAAGCGGGAAAGTCGGAAGAGGGATTAGTGAGCATCACCTGCAACCGGGAAACCCGTTATATTGAACTTAAGATAAGCGACGACGGTCGTGGTCTGGATTATGAAAAAATCCGCGAGAAGGCTATAAAACTCTATTCTGAAAGGGAAGAGGAAATCGCCCAGATGAGCGAAAGGGAACTCACTCAGTTTCTTTTTCAGTCGGGCTTTTCAACAAAAGATGAAGTTACAGAACTTTCCGGCCGTGGAGTTGGACTTGATGTGGTCTGGTCAAGTGTGGAAAAAATTAAGGGCCGCATAAAGGTAGAGAGTGAACCTGGAAAGGGAACTTCCTTTATTCTTCATTTTCCTCTTTCTCTTTCAACCTTGCAGGGTCTCTTTATCTACTCAAACAAGGAAAAGTATCTTCTGCCTGCTCAGCACATTGTGGATATTTTATATAGAAAGAAGTCTGATTATATCACCCTGCAGAACCAGACCTATATCAGGTTTGAAGGCCAGCTGATTCCATGTTATCCCCTTTCTTCTCTTTTTGAAGATCAGAAAGCAGGACTTTTGCAGGACGAAGAGCCAATTCTGATTGCGGAATACATGGAGCAGAGAATTGGTATTATCGTTGAGCAGGTGGAGCAGTATGTTTCCCTTGTCGTAAAGCCAATGCCTGACAGTTTACGCTCTGTTTCAATTCTTCAGGGAATTGTTTTTGATGAGCATTACGATATTGTTCCTATTTTTTATGTTCCGGAGATTATGCAGCGCTTTAAGGCTTTGCGGGGCTACGACATTAAAAAATACGAGGCTGCTACTCAGAAAAGGACAATCCGAATTCTTGTGGTGGATGATTCTTCTACCACCCGTGAAATCGAGAAATCTATTCTGGAAGGAGCGGGCTATATCGTTGAAGACGCTTTTGACGGACTAGACGGTCTGGAGAAGGCAAAGGAAAAGACCTACGATCTTATTATTGCTGACAACGAAATGCCCCGCATGACTGGTCTTGTTCTTCTGGATAACCTGAGGCGTATGGAAGAATACAAGAACACACCTGTTGTGGCGGTTACTTCCGATGACAGCAGGCAGACAAAAGAAGAATTTGAGCGACTTAAAGCAGCTGCCATTATTTCTAAAAATGAGTTTAAGAGGGGCTTCCTTCTTAATGTGATAAAAGAACTTCTGGGAGATTTGTGATGAAAAAAATACTGATACTGGAAACTTCTTCCACAATACAAAAACTCTTTACAAAGGCTCTTGATGGAAGAGACTATTCTCTTCAATTTGAAAACCAAGGTCGGGAAATTTTTTCTTTGCTGAATAAGCTTTCACCAGATATGTTTTTGATAAACTGTGATATAGTTCAGCCCAGAAGCTTTGAAATTGTAAAAATTATACGCTCAATTGAGTCTTTTAACGGAATACAGCTTGCAATGTATTCCAACAGCCTGCATCCTAAGGACCAGCTTCTGGCCAAAGAATGTGGCTGTGATTTCTTTTTTAAGCTGAACCCTTCAAATATTCTGCAGAATATAGAAGAGCTGGAAGAAATTGAAAGACCTGGAAAGGAAAAGCAGAAGAAAAGCAGGGAAGAAAAGACTTTTGATCAGGCTTTTCTTTTTAATAAAACGGCAGAGCTTTTGAGCAGAGATGCCTTTAAAAATGCAATTCTTTCGAAACTTTTAAAGATTGTTGATAATATCGAAAATATCGAAGATGTTGTAAAGGAATATCTGGATCTTCTTGTTCAGATTTGCGAGGTGCCGCTGGCTTCTGTTATTGTAAATGAAAACGACGGACCTCACGGCTATTATGTGTGTGCAGACTGTCTGGAAAAAAAGGATATAGAAGATTTTCTGAATGTCTGTTCTTCAGATTTTGAAAAAAATCAGGCAAAGGGCAATGCGCTAAAAATTAATGCAAAGCGGCTGGACTCTTCCATGGATCTGGACGGTTTTTACAACGGAGAAATAAAATTTTCAAGTTATGAATGCAGGGCAATAAAAAAGAAGGGTAATCTTCTTGGTACCATACATATTGTTCTCCAGGGAAATATTATCAGCGAAAAAATACTTCTTCTTGATTTCTGTCTGGAAAATTCTGCAGATCTTTTTGATAAAGCCCTGATTGCTGAAAAAAAGACCTTCTTTGAAAAGAGAATTCGCCGGGCTTTCAGCCGCTTTGTTCCGGAACAGATTATTGATAACCTGGTTTTGCAGGCCGACAAAACTGATGAAAAGGTGGGCGTTGGGGAAACCCGTTCTGTTGCGATTCTTTTTAGCGACATCCGTTCATTTACAAATATCAGTGAAAAAAACAGGGCGGATGTGCTGGTTTCCTTTTTGAACAGGTATTTTTCTGCCATGGTAGAAATTATCAAAAAGCATGGTGGAACCATTGATAAATTTATAGGGGACGCCATCATGGCTGAATTTGGAACGCCGGTAAGTTATGAAGACAACTGCAGGCGGGCTGTTATGGCGGCTTACGAGATGAGGGAAGCTCTTCCTTCAATCGAAATGGGAGATCTGGTTCTGCCTGAAGGAATGGTCTTTAATATCGGAATAGGAATTCACTACGGAGATGTAATCGTAGGGTCAATCGGTTCCAAGGATAAAACGGATTATTCTGTAATTGGGGACAGTGTGAACCTGGCCAGTCGTCTGGAAGGTCTGACAAAAACCTACGGAAGCCAGATTCTGGTAAGTGATAGCGTCCGTACGGATGCGGGGGAAAATTCCTTCTGCTTCCGCTATCTGGACGATGTAAGGGTAAAGGGAAAGAAAAAAGCGGTTCCAATCTATGCAGTTGACCGCGGCCCGGATGAGTTTTCTGCAGAATACAAGGATTCCTACACAAAAGGAATGGAACTTTATAAGCAGGGAATATGGAATCTTGCAAAAGATTATTTTAATAAGGCTCTTAAGGCAGCAAATGAGGATAAGGCCGCAAAACTTATGCTCGACCGCTGCCAGGAATTTATAAAGAATCCACCGGAAAACTGGGACGGCGCGATTGCTTTCAACACAAAATAATGTAATAAATGGAGGAAAGTTATGAAAACTTTTAGTCGATATTTCTGGACAATTTGTGCTTCTACTTATGCAGGGGTATTCTTTTTGCGAATATTTCACTATGGCTTTATTTATGAAAAGCCTTCTGAAATTATTCTGGGATGTATTCCCACAGTTTTAATCACTTTTGGACTTATTGCAATCTGCTCTGTTGTTCTATGGCCGATTTTGCGGGATTTTGACAAAATTATTGAAAAGGGCAAAAAGGATAAGTCTTCAATCACAAAAAAGGATATCAGATTCTGTATGAAAGCCTACAGAAATTACGATATCATTATCATTATTGCTCATTTAATCGGATTTCTTGTAGGAGCCGGTTCTACTGCAATTATTGAGTCTAAAATAGGAAAAGCTCCTTTTAATCCTATCACCTTTACCGTAATTGAACTTCAGTCAGTTGCTACAGGTTTTATGTGCTATACAATCAATTATGTTCTTATAAAAAGAATTCACATGGCTGGCTTGATGAGGAAAATTGGGATAAGCCTGAGCGAAAACCTTTCTAAAGTACAGAACGTAGCTATGTGGGCTTCAATTGATGCATCTATAGTCAATATGATAACCGTTCCATACGGAATTATGTTTCATCCAAGAGAGGGCGGCTACAATACCTTTTTGATTTATGCCGCAATTGGCTGGGTAACCAGTCTTGCAGAGTTTTTTATTGTATTTAAGGTTATTACCAAAACCATTCAGAAGAGTGAAAGAAAAATCAGTGAAAATCTTCTTGCAGAAACTACTACTCTGGCCGATGCTACAAAGCAGAGTGCCGCAACCAGTCAGAATCAGAGCGCTGCCGTAAAGGAAATTGTTGCTACCATGCACGACTCAACAGAGCTTGCAAACAATATCGGTGAAAAAATCAAGGTGGTTACAGCTCTGGCAGAACAGTCCAGGGATGCGGTAATTTCCGGTAACGAAGCCTTGCAGAAAAATGTAGGTGAACTTCAGCATATCAAAAATACAAATATGCTCACTATAGACGGAATCAAGGAGTTGAATACTAAAATTAACGGAATCTGGGATATTGTAAGCATTATCAACAATGTTGCTGATAAAACAAAAATTATCGCTTTCAATGCAGAGCTTGAAGCTTCCAATTCAGGGGAAGCAGGAAAGAATTTCCACGTTGTTGCAACAGAAATCCGCCGTCTTTCTGATAATATTATAGACAGCATTAAAGAAATTCGGGAAATCATAACTGAAATCCAGAAGGCATCTGATTCACTTATTCAGGACAGTGAAAAGGGAACTCTGCAGATTGACAATGGCTACGAAAGTGCCCGCTCCCTTGAAAATAAATTTGAAAGTATCATGCAGTCTTCTATCACAACTGCTGACAGTTCAAACCAGATTTTGAGCAATGTAGAACAGCTTACCGGAGCAAGCGAGCAGATTTTCATTACTCTTCAGGAAATTGCAAAGGGAATCGAAAGCTTTTCTCAGAATACAGCAAGCATTTCTACTGCTTCTGAAACTGTTAAGTCGATTGCCAGTCTTCTGTAAAGGTAATTAAAACAGCCGGTTTTAGTGGTCGGCTGTAAATAGTAAAAGGCCGGGCTTTAAGTCCGGCTTTTTTGCGTTAACATAAAATCTTGTTGAAAATCTTCGAAAAATCTCATAATATGAGCCCATGCAAGAAAGAAGTTCAAAGAAAATCGAGATTTTGGATTCAACCCTTAGGGATGGCGCCCAGGGAGAAGGAATAAGCTTTTCTGTTCAGGATAAAATTCACATCTGCCAGGCTCTGGACGAACTTGGCGTTGCCTATATTGAAGCGGGAAACCCTGGAAGCAATCCAAAAGATATGGAATTCTTTCAGGAAATGAAAAAGGTTCAGCTAAAAAATGCCCGGCTTTGCGCCTTTGGTTCAACCCGCAGAAAAGACATTAAATGTTCTGAAGATACAAACCTGCAGAGCCTTCTTTCTGCCGGCACAGAAACCGTAGTTATTTTTGGAAAATCCTGGGCTTTTCAGGTAACGGATATCTTGCGAACAAGTCTTGAAGAAAATCTTCTTATGATAAAAGAAACCTGTGCCTTTCTAAAGGAAAAGGGCCGCCGTGTTATCTACGATGCGGAACATTTCTTTACAGGCTATCAGGATAACAGCGAATATGCACTAAAAACCCTGCAGGCGGCCCTGGACGGGGGAGCGGAAGTTCTCTGTCTTTGCGAAACTAAGGGTGGCTGCATGCCTGACGATATCCGGGAAATCGTTAAAGATGTGGTTTCCCGCTTTGACCCGGAAAGCGCCAGCAAAAACTCATTTGACCCGGAAAGCGCCAGCAAAAACTCACCTGAAATCTTAAAAATCCAGGACTCTCAGGTAAGTTCAGGCGCTCAGGAAGGTCAGTGCTGCTCATCTGGCTCATCTGGCTCGTCTACTGCCGGCGCTTCTGGTGACAGCAGCTTTACGAAAACAGCCTCCAGAGTAAAAATCGGCATTCACTGCCACAACGATTCAGGCCTTGCGGTTGCAAATTCAATTATCGCAGTTCAAGAGGGTGCCACCCATCTTCAGGGAACCCTCCTTGGCTTTGGCGAACGCACCGGCAACGCAAATTTAAGCTGTATAATTCCAAATCTTGAACTAAAACTTGGTTATTCAACAGTTGGAAAAGAAAATATCAAAAATCTCACAGCAATTTCAAAGAGGGTTGCGGAAATTACAAATATTTCCCTAAATCCTCAGCTGCCTTATGTAGGTGCCGGTGCTTTCAGTCACAAGGCTGGAATGCACATAGATGCAGTGTTAAAAAATCCAGACGCTTACGAACATGTTTCTCCTGAATCTGTGGGAAATGCCAGAGTCTTCCTTATGAGCGAAGTAGCCGGCCGGGCAACAATTATCGAAAAACTTTCCAAAATTGATCCTTCAATTTCTAAGAACAGCGAGGAAGTAAAGGAAGTAATTGGGCGAATGAAGCAGCTGGAATTTGAAGGCTACCAGTTTGAAGGGGCAGACGGTTCTTTTGAACTTCTTGCAAGAAAAATAATCGGCCGCTATCAGCCTTTCTTCAAATTGCATTATTACCAGACAAACGGTGTAAATCCCCGCCCGGAAGACGGTGTTTGCGCCTGTGCCCAGATAAAGCTTGAAGTTGACGGACAGGTGGAAGTTACCGCCGGAGAGGGAGACGGACCGGTTAACGCTCTGGATATTGCCCTTCGAAAAGCTTTAAGTCGTTTTTATCCTTCGGTTTCCCAGATTCGCCTTATCGATTACAAGGTTCGTGTTCTTGACGGTTCCGGAACAGACAGCCGGGTTCGTGTTCTTATTGAAAGTACAGACGGCATTCGCGAGTGGACAACAGTTGGTGTTTCAAGCGATATTATGGAAGCTTCCTGGCTTGCCCTCTGCGATTCCTTTGAGTACAAGCTCATTAAGGACATTGAGCGACATCTCCGCCGCTAGATTCTGGGTTTTCTGACTTTTTTAGTCCCGGCAACGCTTTTTTCCCGAGGGCTGATTTTCAGTTTTTGGCCCTCTGCATTTTCATTTTTTTTTCGGGGCGGAAAAGGGGCTCATCCTTCGCCCTTATCCTCCTACGGGCTTTCCAAGGCCCGCTTGCGCTCGGTCTTTTTGCGCCAGCTTCAGGGTCCTTCCTTCCGCAAGGCTCCAGGTCCTTCCCTTTCGCTTTCGCAAAAATCCTTAGTTCTGCCATTACTTCATTATTCCGGCCTTTTGCTTCTGAACCGGGCACTCATAAAACCAAAATCTTTCTGCTTTTTATAAAAAGGGCAGAACTAACCTTTCCAGGCCCGCCGCTTTAAACTTTTCTTTTAAAAAATATCTTCTCTTCCAAAGGGAAGAACTTCTCCTTCTTTTAATCCTTCAGGTAAAAGCAGCTTTCCCTCTTTAAGCCTTTTTAAAACAATAACCTGATTTCCCAGTTCCAGAAACATTCTCCTTATCTGGCGGAATTTTCCTTCATTCAGGGTAACCATTCCTGCTTTTTCGCTTAAAAATTCCAGATGGCAGCCTTTTGTGGTAAAGGCATTTCCGTGTTTGAATTCCGGAAGAAAAATGCCCCGGGCAAAGCTTTCAATGTAAAAATCCTGCTCTTCTTTCTTTAAGCCTTTTGCAAGTTCTACATAATAGCTTTTAAAAACATGGTTTTCAGGTCTTGTAATAAAATTTGAAAACTTCCCGTTTGTGGTAAAAAGCAAAAGCCCGCAGGAATCCGCGTCCAGCCTGCCTATAGTGTGAATTTTTCCCAGCCCTTCTTCCTCTGCCAGCCTTAGATATTTTTCTGCAAGAAGGCTGTAAACATTTTTATGAAGGCCAAGGTTGTAGGTACAGACGTAATCTAAAGGCTTATTCATCATCAGGTAGAGGTGTTTTTTTGCAGGTAAAAGTTTTCCGTTAATTTTTATAATGTCTTTTTCTATATCTGCTCTTGCCTTTCTGTCGGAAACTTTTTCTTCGTTTACATAAACCTGGTTTTCACGGATAAATGTAAGAAAGGCCCTTTTTGAACAGAGACCTCTTTTTTCAAAAATGTGATCCAGGGGTTCTAAAAAAGCTTCTTCAAATTCACTTTTCTGCATCATGCCTTAATTTTACCATAAAATAGATTATTTTCCTTGAAAATAGAGGGAAATGGAATTAAAATATTTCCTATGAATGATACAGTAAAAAAAGGCGGATTAATTTATTCTTCAGATTTAAAGTGTGTTTTCGGGCAGGATGCAGACTCTACCGAATTTCGGGGAACTGTTCCTTCTGGTGCAGTGCGCATTGAAGAAGATGCTTTTTCCTGCTGTAATCTTACGGAGATTATTCTTCCTGATTCAGTTCAGGAAACTGGTGCAAACCTTTTCTGTAATTCCAAAAAACTTGAACACGTAAAACTTCCTTCCGGCTTAAAAGAACTTTCTCCCTTTATGTTCTGCGGTTGTTCTTCCCTTAAAAAAGTTGATATGCCCCTTGAAGTTAATGATTTTCCAGAGGGGCTTTTTGCAGAATGTTCCAGTCTGGAAGAAATTCCTTTCAGGGCTGGCATTAAGACTCTTCCAGAGGGAGTTTTTTCCGGCTGTTCATCCATTACTTCTTTAGTAATTCCAGAAACTGTAGAAAGTATTCAGACGGATGCAATTGTGGGCTGTACAAAGCTTAGAACAATTGTGCTTCCGGCAAACTTAAAGGAATTCCAGGATGGGGCTATTAAGGATTGTCCTTCAATTTCCCGCATTCGCATTTCGGACGATAATTCCCTTTACTTTACAGATGAGGAAGGAAGCGTTCTTTACAGGCGAAAAGCAGACGGAACTGGAATTCCAATTTTCCAGGTTACTGACAGAGTTCAGAGCCAGATTCCTTCTGTTCAGGAACTTGATGAAGAAGAAAAGCCTTCCATTATTTCCTATGATAGTGATGAAGACGAGTCTGAAGAAGCTTCAATTCTCTTCCAGAAAGATTTTTCTGAGGATGAAGAAGAAGCATTAACTCAAGGAATTCAGGCTGAAAGTCAAAATACAAACCAAACAAAAGAGGAAACCAAAGATATGAACGAAGAAAATACAAAACTTTCATCAGATATGGAGGCCCGCCTTAGAGAAATCATGGGGCAGGAAAAACAGTATGGTGAAGGTGAATTCACAATCATGGATATTCCTGAAGCCTCAGAAGAAGAAATTCAGGCAAATATACTTGAAGCAAGCGGGGAACATCCTGCTTTTGAAAGAACTATGGAAATTCCTCATCTTGTAAAGCAGGCGCCGGTTGAATCGGATGGCCCTGTAAAGAGTATGGAAGAAAAAATTGCTGAAATCATAGAGCAGAATCAGGGACAGCCGGGCTTTTCAATTATGGATATTCCTGCTGCCAGCCAGAGAGAAATTGAGGAAGACCGCATAGTTTCTGAAGGCGACTTTAATGCCGGCGTTGAAAATGATGATGAGGTAATTCCTGAAATTCCTGAAGCTCAGATCAAGGCCACAGAAGCCCTTTATGAAGATGACGAAAAGGCTGTAATGCACAATCTTTTCTTTGAAGCAAAGAAGGTTGAACAGATTAATCTTGACTATGATGCTGAAGAACAGAAAATTCTTTATGTATTTGCCCAGGAACTTGCAAACGGTCAGTTTGGAAAAATCTTCTCTAAGCGTCTGGTAAAATGTGCAAACCGTCTTGCTCAGATTCACAAGTATTCAAGCATCTTCTTCTTTTCTGGAGTGGATCTTGATAATGAAAAATTCAGAAATCAGTTTACAAGATACATGGAAGACAAGAATGTTCTGATAGCCTGTTCGGCAGGAACTCTTGGAAGCCTGGATGAAAACACAAGAGTTTTTGCTTCCTGTGCTCATGTTCCTCTTGATAAAGACAAGATGGACGAACAGGTTCGCTTTGCCCGTTCTTCTGAAGAACACTGCCTAAAGCTCCTGATTCAGGACAATCTTGCGGAATAGCAAAAAACGACCGGCTGGCCCTATAGGTTGACCGGTTTTTTTATACCCAGAAAGCTTTCCAAACTTCAATTGATATTATAAAGCAAAAAACATATAATCTAATTGACTTGGCGTTCCCGCCGAGAGCCAATTTTGAGTTGAAAATAATAATACTCGAAATTAAGGGTATTTTATATTTTTTTGAAAATAATTTATAAGAGGTTATAAAATGGCAAAAAAATCGGACAATGCATGTTGTGGTACTGCCCGTGCACCACATCGTTCCCTGTATTACGCTTCTGGCTACACAGATGAAGAACTTGCGCAGCCAATGGTTGGAATTATCTGCGCAAAAAACGAACTCATTCCTGGTCACATTGAACTTGACCGAATTGCTGAGGCTGTAAAAGCTGGTGTCCGCATGGCAGGTGGAACTCCAATTGAATTTCCTGCAATCGGCGTTTGCGATGGTATTGCCATGGGCCATGAAGGAATGAAATATTCTCTTGTAACCCGTGAACTTATTGCTGACAGTGTAGAATGTGTTACAAAGGCTCATCAGTTTGACGCTCTTGTTATGATTCCAAACTGCGATAAAATTGTTCCAGGTATGCTTATGGCTGCTGCCCGACTGGATCTTCCTACAGTATTTGTTTCAGGCGGTCCTATGATGCCGGGTCACCTTCCTGGAAACGATCCTTCAAATCCTTATTCCGGCAGAAACCTTTCTTTAACAGATATGTTTGAAGCTGTTGGTGGTCTTGCAGTTGGAAAAATCACTGAAGCTCAGCTTAAAGAAATGGAACACTGTGCCTGCCCTGGCTGCGGCGCCTGCTCCGGAATGTTCACTGCAAACTCAATGAACTGTCTTACAGAAGTTCTTGGTCTTGGTCTTCCAGGAAACGGAACAATACCTGCCGTAACCGGCGAACGAATTGCTCTTGCAAAGCATGCCGGTATGGCTGTAATGGAACTTTACAGAAGGGGAATTACTGCCCGCCAGATGATGACAAAGGAAAACTTCAAAAATGCCCTGGCCGCAGATATGGCTTTAGGTTGTTCTTCAAATACAATGCTCCATGTGCCTGCAATTATGCACGAAGCAGGACTTGAACTTGATCTTCACGATGTAAATGAAATTTCTAACCGCACACCAAACCTCTGCCATCTGGCTCCTGCTGGTCACACTTTTATGTGCGAATTAAATGATGCCGGCGGTGTTCAGGCTGTTCTGGCTGAGCTTGCAAAAAAGAATCTTATTAATACCAGTCTTATAACTGCTACTGGAAAGACAATTGCAGAAAATATTAAGGGGGTTAAAAACCGCAATCCTGAAATCCTCCGACCAATTGAAAATCCTTTCAGCGATAATGGCGGAATTGCAATTCTCTTTGGAAATCTTGCGCCAAACGGAACTGTAGTAAAACGCTCTGCCTGTGCAAAGGAACTTATGAATCACACAGGCCCTGCCCGGGTATTTAATGACGAAAGCGAGGCTATGGAAGCCGTTCAGAAGGCAGAGATTAAGCCGGGTGACGTTGTTGTAATCCGCTACGAAGGTCCAAAGGGTGGCCCTGGAATGAGGGAAATGCTTGCCGTAACTGCCGCTCTTGCAGGTCAAGGACTGGATAAGCAGGTTGCCCTGATTACAGACGGCCGCTTTAGTGGTGCTACAAGAGGAGCAAGTCTTGGTCACTGTTCTCCAGAAGCAGCGGTTGGTGGTCCAATTGCCCTTGTTGAAGAAGGTGATATGATTACACTTGATATCAATAACTACAAGATTCACCTTGATGTAAGCGATGAAGAACTTGCCCGCCGAAAAGCTGCATGGAAAGCTCCTGAGCCAAAGGTAAAGACAGGTTATCTTGCCCGCTACGCAAAGTTGGTATCATCAGCTGATAAAGGTGCAATTTTGGAATAGGAAAAAACGCTTAAAGAGTGCCGGCAATTTCGAAAAGAAAAAGCCGGCATTTTTTTTGGAAAAAAAATCCCTTTGTGTAAGGGGGATGACTGCGCGGGCCTGGAGGGGTTGGGGCTGTCTAAAAAAATGGTGGTTGAGGTTCCCGTCCGAAGGCGCGAAGCAACCACCGTGTCTGGAGCTAAAGATTATTTTGACGGGCTCAATGATCCTGGGAAGTAGACATATTAAACAGCCCCAAGGCGGAGCAAAGGCCTCTAGAGGGCATAATTACAAATATTCGATTTATAATAATTAGGAAAGAATTTATTTTTCTGATATAAAGGCCGCCTTTGCGGAGACCGAGCCTTAGGCGGGCCACGAAAGGACCGTAGGTGGAAAAGACCGCCCTTCTTATCGTTAAAAAAAGGATGAGACAGGTGAAAATCTTAGTGAAAATACCTCCTTCTTTATTATTTTTTTTTCTTTTTGTATAATAGCCACATGGAAATTAAAAAACTTACTTTTGATAGCTGGACCGAGTACGATGACTGGCTTATGGAAAATTATAAACCTAACGCTATTTTTAAGGTTGACGAAGTTGACGGCAAAATAAACATTGAATACTGCACAAAAGAAGAATTTGCCGAGATGAAGAAAAAATAGGAAAGGGCCTTTAGGGCAGGGCCTGCCGGCAAGGTGCCTTGAGCAAAATGACTTGAGTAAGATGTCTTGGACAATCGGTCGCCGCAGCTTGCTTTTTACATTATATTTTTACAGCCCTTTATGGGACTAGAAAAATTTAACCCTCAAAAAAATCTAGAAGAAATCACCAGGTTTTTTATTAAAATCCATAATTTCTAAAAATAATACAGAAGCTTCCTTTTGAATGCTTAGGACTTTTGCTATATACTTTGAACCATAAAAGAAAGTAAGTTCAAAAAGTTTTT
>JAILKG010000193.1 GCA_024693915.1 Treponema sp. | reverse complement strand
AGAATAAAAACGATTTCTGTAAGTCCCTTCTTCATAAGCCATTCTCCTTGCCGCTTCAGCGGTCTTATCTTTTATGGCTTTATAATACGGAAAAACAGGTCTCACCTGGTCGCCATTTTGGCGAAATCTTTATTCTTTTAAGAAGGAGCGAAACATTCCTCTCCGTGGTCATCCAGAATGACATCCACGTTGATAAGGTTATAGATATGATTCATTACGCAGTATTTGATAATCAGGTCAAACTTGCTTGATGGCATAAAGGCATAGCCTGCACTTGCAAGAAACCTTTCGTATTCTTCCAGCGGAAGCTCCAAAGCAAGACCTAGTGCCATTACTGTATGCTTTTTCGGTACATAGTCTTTGTTACTGATAATCTTTGAAAAGAACTTTTTATCGATAAAGGCCTTCTTGTAAATGACTGAATTATCGACTTTTCGGTCAGCAATCAGCTGCATAAGCGTGTTTTGAAAATTAAGCTTATCCTTTGTAGTTCTTATAAAAGCATCTATATCAATTGGAGCTATTTTCTTTTCTTCTGTGAAATCCGGTTCTAACTGGACAGCCCGAGTTGATTCAAAAAGTCTTTCTGAAGAAAAAGAACCAATTACTGTATTGAAACTACCGTTATACTGAATATGTTCTTCTTCGACTTCATATCCATCAAGGTTATCAAAAAGGAAGTCCTCTACATCATCAAAAAGTTTTTCTGAGATTTTATAAGATTCTTTGTCATATACAACGAGCAGAACATCAACTTCATGCTCTAATAAAAAACGGCTGATTTCATCTATAGCTATTTGTAAAGCTAAATCCTTTGGAAATCTATAGTTCCCTGTAGCTAAAAGAGGAATGGCAACAGATTTACAGTTCAGTTCTGCAGCTGCTTTTAGGGCTGTCCGATAACAGCTCCGGAGTATTTCTTTCTCACCGTGATTTCCATCCTGATAGAATACTCCAATAGTATGAATGATGTATTTTACGCCATGCTTTTTAAGATTAAAGGCCGGTGTCCAGGCAGACTGTCCGCGCTCTATAACTCCAATTTCCTTTCTGGCAGCAAGTAGTTTTTCCCGTCCCGCTGCCTCATACACTGCAGTATCCGTTCCCCTTCCTACAGCAGGCATAGGATTTGCAGTATTTACAATTGCATCCGCGTGAACTTTTGTAATGTCGTTTCTTAAGATTTTGAAAGACATACTTCTTAATTACCCTTCATACCGCCCAAGCACTTTCTTAGCACTTTCAATTACTTCATCTTTCAAGCTTTCCGGAGCCAGAACCTTCACCGCAGGTCCAAATCCCAAGACCCAGCTCAGAATCTGTTTTTTCTGATTCGAAGAAAACTTCAAATGCACCGACCCGTCTTCTTTCTGTTCCATCTGCTGGCCTTTATGCCATTCTCTTTCAAGAATGTAATTTGCAAGACTTGAATCAAACAAAAGCTCATATTCTTCCGGATCCCCGGTGTTATGCCAGATACCAAAGCTCAAATCAACTTCCTTACTGATGTCAAAGCCTTCCGGAATAGTAAACTGCTCAGCTGTGATTTTCGGATTCCTGAAGCGGGAAAGAGCGTAAATGCGGTTCTCCCCTGCAACCTGGTCATAACCAAATACATACCAGTTACCCTTCTGGCACAAAACATGATAAGGATTCAAAACTCTTGCCTTATATTCCTGACTGCTTACAGAACGGTAATCAAAATTCAAAACCTGCTTGGTTTTAATTGCTTCAAAAATATTTTCAAAAACCCCTTCCTCTATAGAAGGAAGCGGATCACTAATAAAAGAAATATCCTTATTCAAGAAGCCCGAATCAACACTTACCTGATTTGGCAAAAGCTCGCTGATTTTTCCCATCATGTGACGGAACTGATTTTCCAGCGGAGTGTTTTTGTACTGTTCCATTAAATGCATTACCGTGCTTACAGTAAAAAGGTCGCCTTCAGTAAGCAAAACGTTCTTAATCGCAAATGTCGGATCAGTATAATAGTAACCTTTGCGCCTTCTGTCGCATTC
>JAILKG010000162.1 GCA_024693915.1 Treponema sp. | reverse complement strand
TGCCAAACTTTTTCGCCGGCACGACTCATGATATCCATGTGCAATACAACGTATTCAGAGTCTGTAAGTTCAACACCGTATTTAGCGATTAGAGAACCGAGTGGACCCATACAGAAAGGAATTACATACATTGTGCGGCCGTGCATACAACCTGTATAAAGTCCTTTCATAGTTGCTTTAAGTTCTTTTGGATCAATCCAGTGGTTTGTAGGACCAGCATCTTCTTCTTTTACAGAAGAAATGAATGTGCGGCTTTCTACACGAGCAACGTAACTTGGAAGTGAGCGGAAAAGGAAGCAGTTTTCTTTCTTCTTCAATGGTGTAGCAAGACCAGCGTCAACACATTTCTGCATCAAGCGGTCGTATTCAGCAGTTGTACCGTCAACAACAACAACGTTGTCAGGTTCACACATCTTAACACATTCTTCAATCCATGCCTTGATTTTGGCATTTTTGATTTCGTTTACTGTCATTAGTAACTCCTATATATTCGATGTCGGGTCGGTTTGCAAAAGCCCCGTAGCCCGAAATTTCCAATTTCCACAATAATAACATTTATGTTTTGAAAATTCAATGATTCCAAAGTCTATTTACAAAAGTTTATAATAAGCCGCCATCTGAAGGCATTGCAAAAATCTGTGCACATTCTTCTATATAAAACATCATTTCTTTGGGCGGTCTCTCTTCCAACGCCTGTTTCAGGGCTCGCTCATCCCGCTCGGTAAAAAGCGGTCAATTTCATTTCCCGCTTTTCACTGCCGGGCTGGAAAGATTCTGAACTTGCATTCAGCCCCTTTCCAGCCCGTCCCCCTTCCATAGGCGCGCCTGAACTTTTCCCTCAATTTTTTCCTAAAAGACACAGGGCAAAGGCATTATAGAATTCTATATCTTAAAAAATCGAGACTAGGTAAAGCCACAAAATTGGGACGCAGACGAAAATTAGGGACGGGACCCCAAGGGGAAGGTTCCCTGATTTTCGTCGTCGCTGGGACCCGATTTTTGGCTTTATATGAGAGCCTCTATTTTTATGCATAGAAAATAATGCATTTGCCCTTTATGCGCCCCCTTATCATATTTTTTAGTTAGATTGTTTATAATGCATTTGCCCTTCAGTCTTCCTACTTGAAAATTGTACACGCAGAATGTATACTTAAATTTATGGGTGAGGAAACAAAGAATAAAAAGTCATTGCTGGAAATGGCTTCTCAGATGGTCTCAGAAAAAGAGGCTCCAGCAAAAAAGAATGCAAGTCCGGATGCAAAAAAAACAGCAGTCAAAAGTAACGCAGAATCCAAAAGTACAGCAACAGTAAAAAAAGCCGCTCCTTCAGAAAAAAGCGCTTCTACAGCCACAAAAAAAGAGGCTCTTGCAAAAGCTCCTTCTAAAAAAGAAAGTTCCACAAAAGCAGGTGGAACTACCGCTTCCAGCGCAAAAACTGCTGCCTCTTCAAGTACAGCAAAAGCAAAAACCGCCTCTGCAGAAAAAACTGCTCCTTCAGCAGAAAAAAAGCCGGCAGCTCCAGAAAAAGCAAAAATTTCTGAAAACAAATCAAGCTCTCAGGATACTCCTTCAAAAACAGTCTCCGACGCTTCAGACTACAACGAAGACTCAATTCTTCACCTGGAAGGTCTTGAACACATCCGCTTAAGACCTGGTATGTACATTGGAAGTCTGGGCGACGGTTCAAACGAAAATGACGGTATTTATATTCTATTAAAAGAAGGTATCGATAACGCTGTAGACGAATTTTCCCAGGGCTTTGGAGACAGAGTAGACATAGAAATCAAAGACGGCCGGGTAAAAATCCGTGACTACGGACGAGGAATTCCTCTTGGTAAACTGGAAGACTGCGTTTCCAATGTAAACACTGGAGCAAAATACAACAATTCAGTTTTCAAACAGGCAATCGGTATGAACGGCGTTGGTATCAAAGCCACAAACGCCCTTTCTTCATATTTCCGTGCCGCCTCTATCCGTAACGGCAAAATGGCGGTTGTGGAATTCAAAAGAGGAAACAAAATTTCAGCTTCCACCGGGGATGCAAAACCTGGAGTAAAAAACGGTACCTACCTGGAATTCGTACCTGATACAGAGCTTTTTGGAAAATACAATTTCAACATGGAAATGGTAGAAAAGCGAATCTGGAATTACGCCTACTTAAACCCGGGCTTAAAGCTCATCCTGAATGGACAGGAATATTTAAGCGAAAACGGTCTTTCGGACCTCTTAAAACACGAGCTTGGTGAAGGCGGAAAAACACTTTACGAACCATTTTCCTACAAGAGCCAGAGCCTCGAGTTTGTAATGACCCACACTCCAAGCCTGGATAAGGTTGTCTATTCATTTGTAAACGGACAGAGTACAGAAGACGGGGGAACCCATGTAACAGCCTTTTTAGACGGTGTTACAAAGGGTGTAAACGACTTCTTCAAAAAAGAATACGACCAGAAAGACATCACAAGCGGTCTTCTGGTTGCCTTAAAAATCGGTCTGGATAATCCTATGTTTACCAGCCAGACAAAGAACAAGCTGGGAAACGTAGAAATCAGGCTGCCTATCATCAAGGAAGTTCAGGTTGCAGTAGATGACTGGCTTCGCCACCACCCTGAAATTGCTAATGCAATGGAAGAAAAAATCATCCGCAACCAGAAAGCCCGTGACGAAATCAATTCTGTTACCGCAAAAACAATTCGTGACGCAGAAAAATCCGTTTCCCTTAAGATCCACAAATTGAAGGATTGCCGCTACCACCTTCAGGACGGCAAAAAAGGGGAAAACTCAATGATTTTCATCACTGAGGGAGATTCGGCTACCGGTTCAATGGTTGGCTGCCGTGATGTTGAAACTCAGGCAATTTTCAGCTTACGGGGTAAACCTGAGAATATGTACGGGCGCAAAAAAACAGCCCTCTTTGAAAACGAAGAACTTAAAAACCTCACCCTCAGCCTTGGAGTACAAAAGGAAATTGAAGGTTTACGATACAATAAAATCATCATCGCAACCGATGCCAATAACGACGGTTTCCATATCAGAAATCTTGTGATGACTTATCTTCTATTATATTTCGAAGAATTGATTCTTACAGGACATGTCTTCATTCTTGAAACTCCACTTTTCAGGGTAAGAAACAAGACAAAAACCGTTTACTGCTATTCAGAACAGAGCCGTGACAAAGCAATGAAGGCACTGGGAAAAGGTGCAGAAATCACCCGATTCAAAGGACTGGGAGAAATCAGCCCTCACGAATTCGGCCAGTTCATTCATCCTCGAAAAGAGGGTGAAAGCGAAGACGTTGGAATTCACCTTACTCCGGTTACAATCCAGACCCTGCAGAACGTTCCAAAAGTTCTGGAATTCTACATGGGAAAAAATACTCCGGAAAGACGAGAATTCATCGTGCATCACCTGGCAGCAGAAATCGACGCATAATTAATACTTCAATCAAATAATTTAAAATAAAAAAAATCCGGCAATCAGAAGATTTTTCAATGACTGCCGGATTTTTTTTACATGACAAGCGATTTATAGAGTCTCTTCCCACGGGAAAGAACAGTCCTTACCACAACAAGCTTCTTTCTTAATAATTTCTAAACTTCTTTTCTTGCATTTTTAGCCTTTTGAATTAAAATTATTGGTATACCAATAGAGAGGTCAACAATGCTAATAAAGAAAAATTCAATTTCAACGCGTATTTCTGTACAGATGACAAGCCTTATGCTTGGTCTTTTAATTGTAATTGCCGTAACCATAGCAACTATGGTAAGCAAGTTTAATCAGAAGCAGTACAATGAAAAACTTAATGACACCATTGCTCTTATAGACAGCGGTATCAACGAATACTTTGAAACCCTTGCCAGCATAATAAACATGTTTTCAGACAGCGAACTAGTTCGCCAGAGCAATGGCTACATCACTTCATATAAAAATCTTACCGACCCCAGCGGAAAAGTAAAAATGGATCCGGCAAGAATGGGTAAATACGAGCTTGAAGTTTTTAATCAGATGGGACTATTAGTTCACAAGTTTAAAGGAATTCAGGAACTCTGTATCGGTCTGGAATCAGAAGGAAACTATGTTCAGTACCCTGCTTCCAACCGTTCCAACAACTATGACTGTACTACCCGTTCCTGGTACAAGGAAGCCAAAGCAAAAAACGGAAAAATCGACATCACAGACGCATACCAGGGTTCCAACGGACTGGCTTCCATCCTGGTTTCCAGAACCATTTTTGATGAAAACAATAAACTTCGCGGCGTCTGCTCAATGACTGCCGGCTTGGATTATTTTAAGGAAATTGCAGATTCCATCAGAAGCGGAAAAATCAAGGAAGGCTTTATCATCATTTCTGACAAAAATGGAACGATAATTCTGGATCAAAGCAATGAAAAAAATAACTTTAAGTCAATTACAGAAATTTTCCCTGATTTCAAAACCAGAGAAAGAACCAGCTTTACTCACAAAATTGAAGGCGTAAACTGCGATGTACAGGTCTTCCCTTCAAAAAATGAATATTCATCCCTGGATTACATAATCATTACTCCAACAGCCATTTTAAATCAGATAAACCACTCCTTCTCTTACTACATGCTTATTGCCCTGATTATTTCTTATGTAGTTTCCCTTGTTATTTCAATTGTCCTGAGCAACTCTATCTGCAGGCCACTTGAAAAAACAGTAAACATTTTAAAAGACATTTCAGAAGGAGAAGGTGACCTGTCCAACAGGCTGCCAGTAAGAGGAAAAGATGAAATTGCTCAGCTTGCTACATATTTTAACAAAACTTTTGAAAAACTTTCCTCTTCAATCTCAACTGTTATCAATGAATCAGGCAACATGAGCGAAATTGCAGAAACCCTTTCCAGCAATGTTACAGAAACAGCAAGTTCCATTAACCAGATTGATTCCAACATTGCAAGCATCAAAAACCAGATTGCAAACCAGACCAGCGGAGTTGAAGAAACTTCTTCTACAATGCAGAGCATCAAGAATCAGATTCAGGATTTAAGCAAATCCATTGAGGATCAGGCAGTAAGTGTTGCTCATTCTTCTTCCGCCATAGAAGAAATGGTTGCAAACATCAGATCTGTAACTGACATTCTTAAAAAGAACACCGTTTCTGTAAATGCCCTGGCAGAATCCGCAAACATAGGCAGAAAAGGCGTAAATGAAAACGTTGAACTGATTAAAGAAATTTCCGAAGGTTCAAAAGGACTTATCGAAGCAAGTAAAATCATTCAGAGCATTGCCAGCCAGACGAACCTTCTTGCCATGAACGCCGCAATCGAAGCCGCCCACGCCGGAGAGGCAGGAAAAGGCTTCTCTGTAGTTGCTGATGAAATCAGAAAACTGGCAGAAACCTCCGGAGAACAGGGAAAAACCATCGGTTCCGTTTTGAACGACCTGAACGAACTGATTACAAAAGTTACAGAATCTTCTCTGGATATTCAGAGCAAGTTTGACGTTATTTACGAAAACACTCAGACCGTAAGCCAGCAGGAAGCTGTAATCGACAGCGCAATGGAAGAACAGGCAACAGGAAGCCAGCAGATTCTTTCTTCCATGCAGGAAATTAACACTATCACAGATAAAATCAGACAGGCTTTCAGCCTTATGGACTCAAGAATCCTCGGCATTACAGAAGAAATGCAGAAGCTTTCTAACATTACCCTGGAAATTAACGGAAGCATGTCCGAAATGTCCATTGGCGTAAATGAAATTAATAATGCCGTTCAGGAAATCAATACCAAAACCCAGGACAACCACAACTCAATCAGACTTGTTTCTTCTGAAATCAACAAGTTCAAGGTGTAAGCACATACTAAGTCAGGGTAAAGGAATTATAAAGGCTCTGTACAAAAAAGTGTAAAAGAACACTTGAGACATCTAAAAAATTAAGCCCTTCAGTTTTCTGCTGAAGGGCTTTTTTATTTTTCCGCAGTCAAAGGGGAACTTTATTTCATTCAGATTTAATTCTTATCTTCCTCAGAACCTGAAGTCTCCTGGGAATCACTGCTTTCATCCACAATCTCAATCTGACCGCTTTCTGCCACATTTCCGGAAGCAGAGGCAAAAGCCTTTTTCATAAGAACTGGAACAAGCATAGAACTTGCTATTATCAAAAGGATTACGGAAGCAAAATATTTTGAATCTACAAGACCGGCAGAAAGTCCCTTCTGGGCAACGATAAGGGCTACCTCTCCCCTGACCATCATTCCAAGACCAATCTGAAGACTTTCCTTCCAGTTGTAACCCATAAGCTTTGAAACACCGCCACAGCCGATAATCTTTGAAATACAGCCCACAAAAACAAATGCAAGGGAGAACAAAAGAAGACTTATGTTCATTCCTGCAAGATCTGTTTTTAAGCCGATACTGGCAAAAAAGAGGGGACTAAAAATCATGTAAGAATTAATATCGATTTTCTGTTCCATGTAATGGGCATCGTTCAGGCTGCAGAAAACAACTCCGGCGATATAGGCTCCTGTGATATCGGCAATACCAAAAAAGTTTTCAGCTGCCCATGCAAAAATTAAGGCAACTCCCAGACCGTAAATAGGAATTCTCCTTGAATGTGGATGACGCCTGTCGTACCACCTAAAAAAGCGGAAAATAATATAACCTGCTACAATGGCAAAAACAAAGAAAAGGATGGTTTTTATAACCACCATAAGGTAACCGCCCTTACCTGAGCTTACTCCAAGAATTACTGTTAAAACTATAATTCCGATTACATCATCTATGATAGCCGCACTGATAATGGTCTGGCCAACATCTGTCTTGATTTTTCCCAGTTCTTTAAGGGTAGCAACAGAAATGCTCACACTGGTAGCAGTCAAAATTGTTCCAATAAACATGGACTGGTAAAATTCTTTTGTTCCAAAACCGTTAAATCCCCAGAAAAGCAGTGCCAGAATTGTACCCATAATCAGAGGCACAAAAACACCGCAACAGGCTATTATGGTAGCCTTAACTCCGCTTTTTATCAGAGATTTAAGGTTTGTTCCAAGACCGGCAGAAAACATAATAAGAATTACACCTATTTCTGCCATGTATGAAATAAACTGATTGGCCTCATTAAAAACCAGATTTGAGCCAGTTGAGCCAAAATCCCTGAAAAATGGAAGGAATTTCAAAAGAAGACCGGCAACAATCTGTCCCGCCACCTGGGGGATACCGATTTTTTTGGCCAGAGTTCCAAAATATTTTGCCGTGATTAAAATAATTCCAACAGAAAAAGCTATCTGCAGTACAATATCATCAGAAGTAAACAAATCACCGATAAAGGTACCAATTTCCTTTGCAGGCATTTTCAAAACCTTCTATACATAAAAAATTAAGAAGATTATAGTAAAATTGAATGATTAGGGCAATGAAATTAAAGCTTTCTAAATAGTCTAATTTTCGAGTTTTATAGTTTCAACTTCAAAATTGGCTTACGGTCACTATCTCGTGGTTGCAATATCGCGCAGTACTGCGCTATGCGCTGCTTGTGGCAAGGGAACCATTAAATGCCGCTTTGCGTCATCCACAAGCAGAGCATTTTCGCCCCACGATTCGTTCCCTTCCGCCAATTTTAAATTTATTTCAGCAAACTCGAAATTAAGGCTAAATAACTCGAATTTCAGGCTAATTAAAATTTGAGGTAATTAAGAAAGAGTTACTGTTCCCCTTCTTCCGGTTGACCGAATTCGCAGAGAACTCCGGAAATACGGCAGTTTTCAATAAGTTCAAGACCTTTTCCGTGCTTTTTGTAAAGACGGATTTCCCCGCTTCCGTTTCCACCTGTAAGAATTTTTACCTGCCGTCTTCCACCTTCCGGAAGCTCCCAGCTTCTGACATACAAAAGTTTGGCAAGACAAAAAACATCTACATCCAGAACATGACTTCTGTCACTTATACTCACAGACCAGTGAAGTTTTTCTCCTTCTTCCGTTTCCGGCATCTGAGAACAGCTATGAACACTTGTATATTTTCTTTTTGAAGAGTCAGCAGAATAGAGGACAACTTTTTTTTCAACATTCAGCATAGCAGAAACCCGGCCGTCGTATACGCCCTGAATTGAAACTGCTGAATTCTGATAAACCCTGCCATTTATAAGGCTTGCAAGATTTGAAGAAGAAATGTGAAACCACTCAACAGGGTAAGATTTTCCCCAGTTTCTGTCTACATAACCATAGGATTTTTTTGGAAGAACTTCGTATTCCCGGCCATCCATCGTGATGCTGCCGGTAAAAATCGTCTTTGCACCTGGAATCTGCCAGGTAGATTCAGACCCCTTATATCCGTTTTCAAAACTTAAAGACATGTCATAGCGCAGATTCCAGCTTAAAGTTCCAGAATCGCACAAGAATTCTGGATGGCTGGTTGCGTCTTTTGGCGAGCAGGTTACAGAACCAGTAAGTTTTGAATCATCAAAACGGCAGTTTCCCACCTGAATATCAAATGAACGGCTGGAAATGACAAGATCCTTTACAGGATAATACTCGCACACCTGTCTGGCTCCAAGACCAAGACTTCCTGCACGAACTGTAACATAAGAAGGTGTTACAATGCTTTCGCTCTGAAGTTTTTGTGCAGAAGAGGTTCCTGCAAGTACATTCTGAAGATCATCTTCTGAAATATTTACACGGGGCTTAAAGCCCAGAATAGCTTCTCCTGGATTGAGCCAGGAATTGAGCATTGCAAGTTCAATAAAAAAAACTCTTTCCTGACTAGAACCTTTTTCAACTGCCGAAAAAACGAACCGCCACAAATTTACACCGCTTTTTTTGTTTGCACCGGTCAGCTGATATCTCATAGCGGCGGCAGCCTTTTTGGAAGTACTCATTCTAAATCCTCTTTAAAAAATTTCTCTATTCCCAATTTCGGCATTCTGAAAAGATAACTTTAGGGCATTTAAAAGCAATATATATAAGTATTGAACAAGTTCAGGTTTGTTTTTGAAGAAAGAAATGAAAACAAAACCTGAACTATTGAAAATTATTTGCTAAAAAGCTTGTCGATTTTTTTGTTTACATCTCTGACATCTTCAGGAAAATTTTCATCCAGAAATTCAAAGCAGTTTACAGCGGCCCTCTGGGCATGTTCATACCAGATTGTATATAGTTCGGATTTTATATCATCTCCAGGATAGGGAGCCCCCTGAACGTCAGAAACAAGCTGTCTTAACATATCTACACACTGTTTTGTCTTCTTATCCATAATATCTAAAATCTCCTTAATGAGCTGAAAAATTCAAATAACTCCAGACTTTACCGTAACAAACTCCTCTTTAATTATAAGGGCAATTTTACAATAACGCCAGACTTTTTTATATTTTTAGCATTTTTATCAAGTTCTTCCTGAGTGCATACCAGACAGGTTCTAAGACTGTCTGTATTCTTAAAAAGAAAGGCCGCAGCCTTATTCAAATCCTCTGGTTTTAAGGAAAGAATTTCTTTTAATTTTTCAGAACGGTCTTTGTCACTGATACAGCCAAGGAAACGCAAAAGACCATTTCTACCCCTTCCCTGAGGGCTGGCAGGCTGAACCTCATCTCCGTATGTACCTGTAAGAGAACGACGGCATTCTTCTTCAGAAATTGAAATTTTTGCGGCGTCTTTAAGGCATTCAAGATAGGTCTGAAGGGATTTTACAGGAGAAGGATCTCTATAAGAGGCAAATATAAATTGCCCCGAAAGATTTGAACTGGAAGAGTAGGCTCCGTAAGCTCCTCCAGTGGTTCTGATTCTTTCCCAGAGAAGATTTACAGAAAGCCAGTGGGAAAGGAAAATTTCCCTTACATTTTCCGGCATGGCAAAATAATGGGAATCAAGAGATGCAGATGCAAAACCAACCTGGCTTTCAAGAACAAAATATTCGTCCTTTGCATCCTCTGCATTTTTTTCATTTTGCAAGAGAATCTGCTTTGTAAAGTCCTCTTCTTTTCTGGAAACTTTTTTGCATGGAGCGTTAAAATTTGTTCTTAAAAGCATTTTTTCCAGGAGAGGCTGAGTTTTTTCAAAAGTTTCTTTATCCGCTGTAAGATGGCTTAAACAACCTGAAGACAAAAGAACTTTTTTAATATTTTCCAGGCGAAGGGCAATCTGATGAACATTTTTTTCAGAAAGACTGTCAAGGAAGATTACCTGAGTAAATCCTTTGGTGATTTCATCCACTGTGCCGCAGTGACTTTTAAAAGCCTGAACTCTAAGACCAGCATAGCGGTTTCCGTGAGGAGCCACAGAAGCCTTAACACCGCTCTTTAACTCTCCCAAAAGATTTTTAAGGCGCTTTTCGTCAGAAAAATCAAAACCTGTTACATAATCTTCAAAAACCCTGATACCATCTTCCAGTTTTTCGGAAAGCATTCTGACAGAAAACAGAACCCAGTCCCTGTCTAAAAGCCCCTGCTCTTCCCTTTCTTTGCGAAGTTCCCAGGAATTTTCTGAGCGGGCACTTTCGTAACAGAATATTCTGGAAGAAAGACCGCCGGTATACATGCCGGCTTCAAGTGAAGTTTCAGACCAGTTTTTTCCCTTCCAGCCACAGGAAGTTGCAGCATAACAGAATAAAGGAAGATAAATATAATCCTCAGGTGAAAGACCATCCAGAGGGAAAGCCAGATCCAGATATGAAATTCCATTTGTATTTTCAATATTTTTTACAAAAGGAATAAGATTTTCTGAAGTATTTTTTTTATCATTTTTCTGACCTTCCTCCCCGATTTTCAAATACTGAAATTCAGTTTTTATCACATCTGCTTCTGTAGACAAATCGGAAAGCTTAAGGCTAGGAATACAGGAAACATCCTCTTCCGTCTCGTGGTACTGCTGGTAAGCATGGAGGGCATCATTTTCTTTTTTTACATCCTCCCTGTCACAGCCGTCGGAAAGTTTTTGTACCAGAGCTTTTTCTTTCTTTTCTCTGTCTTTGATGTAATCAGAAGAAGGAATAACTGTTACATAAACGCAGTTTTTATTCTGATAAATATACTTTAATAGAAGTTTTTGAATATAATTTGGATCTGAGAGGGCTTCTTTTCTTACATTTTCAAAGGCTTCTCTGTACAAAAGGCCGTCTGCAGGCTGATTTCCATAGTTCCAGGAATTTAATGCCCGTTCCAGAAGAACCAGAGAATAAGGTCCTCCACTTCGGCTTACTTCCCTGTTAGAAAACTCTGCAGACATAATTGCCGCTTCCAGGTGCTTTCTGTCCACTCCGTTATTAAACACATCGTCCAGGGCAGAAAAAAGAACTTTGTAAACCTTCTTTTCTCTGCCTTTTTTTACACCATGAAGACCAAAGGAAAGTGAAAAATTTCTGGTTTCGTTCACAGCCCCGGAAATTGGCGCCATGTCATCACCAAGTTCGCTTTCAAGCAAAGCCTTTGAAAGAGGCGAACCGTCATTTCCAATAAGAAGTTCAGAAAGGAAGGCGCATTCCATGTAATCATTTAAGTTTTTTGACTGGCCGCAGTTCCAGTTTACTGTAACCAGAGAACCTGTAGAACCAACAGCAGGGGCAGTCTCCCTTACAAAAAGTTCCTTTTCCAGCGTGCGGCTGCTTTCCATTTCTTCTATTTCATTTGCAACAAAAGGATATGAAGAATGTTCTTCTGCCTGAGGGAACTTTTTTTCCAGACGGGGAATGAGGATTTCATTGAGGAAATCCAGCTGCTCTTTTAGAGGAATGTTTCCGTAGAGGAAAAGAAGACAGTTCTGGGGATTGTAATATTTTTTGTGGAAAGCAAGGAAATCTTCGTAGGTAAAGTTTGGAATTTCCAGAGGGTCTCCACCAGAATCATAGGAATAATTTGAGTCCGGGAAAATGCTCCTTATCTGAATATCAGAAGCAACGCTGTCAAAAGAAGAATAAGAGCCCTTCATTTCGTTGTAAACAACACCCTGAATTTCATAGCCATTTTCCTTTATTTCAAGACGGCGGGCTTCCTGCATGAAAGTTTCTTTTTTTAACAGAGGAAAAAATACAGCATCTGCATAAACATCCATCAGGTTAAAATAGTCGTTTTTTACAACTGAAGAAGCTGGATAGACCGTTTTATCCGGATAGGTCATGGCGTTCAAAAATGTATTCACGCTCTGATTGAGCATGTTTGTAAAAGGCTCTTTTAGAGGAAACTTTTCTGAACCGCAGAGAACTGAATGTTCAAGAATATGTGCTGCTCCTGAAGAGTTTTTTATTGGAGTTCGGAAAGAAAAAGAAAAAAGATTTTCTGCATCGTCATTGTAAAGATGGAAAATCTCAAGGCCTGTTTTTTTATGCCTTAAATAAATACCGCTTCCGGCGCAATCCGGAACCTCTTTTATGGAGATTAGTTCAAAACCTTTGTATTCTTTAGGAAAATCTGCAATCATATATAAAATATAACACAAAGACACCTCTTTTACAAACAGAAGGTTAAAGAGAAAAAATGGGGAAAAACTGAAAATTTTTAGAAGGGTTATTTTAAAAAGACAGGCAGGGCCCGAGCCTGTAGTGGTGGGGCTGCATTTTTAATGAAGAAAAATGAATTTATGCCTTTTCTATTGCTGAAAAAAAATTGACCAAAACCGTGGATAAGGGCCTCAAAAATATATTATTTGCTTTTAGTCTAAAATTGACCTATAATTAACTTCACCTATGAGTTATGAACCTAAGCGTTCTACTTTTGATGAACTTGTCGCAGGCCTTAACGCTGATGAAAGAAAACTGCTCCTCAAAAACCTAAATCAGAACAGAGAGCAGGAAATTCTTATCATGCAGTCCGACAAAGAAGAAGAATCGGGCTTTCTGGACATCAAATTCAAAAATGAACCTTTGCTATATAAATTAATTCTCTGGATAAGGTCGATTTTTACCAAAAGAAACTCAAAAGAAATTTACAACAACGATTTAATTCAGTCATTAAAAAGAAAAATAAACAGAAATCATCCTGGACTTCTGGATTTGCACACAGATTTAATTCAGGCTCTTTTTTACGAAAAACTAAAGGAAATAAAGGGCTGCGCTGAATTCTTTAAGCCCTACATCTCTCTTGCAAACGAAGATCCTGGAAAATTTTACGTTTTCTTAAGCACCTTTGTCTGCCCGGAAATTTCTGAAAAGATTACCGCAGATGCCGACCCCTACACAATTCCATTTGAAAGGGAAGCCACAACTGAACTCAGGGTTTCATTAAGCAAGCGAATGGAAAATCTGCTTAAGAACATAGAACCAAAAACAAAGGAAAAGCTCTACTCTGCCGTAAGAAGCCTTATCTGGTTAAAGCAGTTTTCTGAGCTTCCATTCATCCATTTTTCTTCTCAGTTTACGGCAATTATTTCTTCAAGTTATACCTGCCCTTTTACAAATGCCCAGACAGACTATCCGGCTTTTGCAAGGGTTCTCCAATCCACTTCTCCTATTCCAAAAGAAGCCCTGGAGTCCCTCTTTTTGTATTCCCAGAGGGCTGCCCTTGGCGGAAGGGCAAACGAGGACATAGAGAAAGCCCTGAGAGAATTTATTAACAAGGCGGTTATCAGTTTTTCTTCCATTCAAATGTTTGTTTCTTCCGTGCCGTTTTCCTCTCTGGGAAAGGTTATTTTTGGAGACTACGAATGGCAGGCGGAAAACTCCGGAGGCGGAGAAGACTGGTTTGTAAAATTCAAGGAAGAATGGAAAAAGGTATTTGAAAGCCGCTGGAACTCCTGGCTCCATGACAGAAAGAAAAACCAGCTGGCAGTGGTTTTGAGCGAACACTTTGGTCTTTCGGACTTCCCTGAGCTAAGAGAAAAGCCCTGGACAAAACTCTGGGGCGGGGTGCAGTTTACCTGCGAAATGACCGCTGGTCTTCTTGCCTGGTATGTTGAAAATTTAAGCGATGAAGTAATGGGCGTTCTGAACATAGTAATTCTGGAAGGAGTTTTTATCAAAAAAGAAAACAGAACGGAACTTTCCGAAGCCATAAACGCCCTTGTAGACATAAAACAGCAGACTCTGGATTTTATTCAGTCCATGACAGAAGACGGAGCCGTTGGAAGTATAATTTATAAGTACATAAACGATCATACCCACACCATAAAGGCCCAGCAGCTGGTTTCCTCCATAATTTTAAACAGCGAAAACACTATCAGAAACTGCGCCAAAGCCTTCTGCAATTCTACCCGCACAATTGAACGAATATTCCACGGAATTCTGGACGATGTAAAAGACAAAGATTACGATTCCCTGCAAAACCTGATGACCATTCGTGGAGTTGAAAACAGGGCTTTCAGAGACAGCATGGAAAGCACCAGGGAAAAACTTAACCTTTTGAGAAGCGTATTTGTGGAAATTGAACCTCTTGATATGCCAAAAGACGAAAAATGAAAATCTTAAAACTCAGTGATATTTACGCTAACCCTGACCTGAAAAAAAATCAGGAATCTGACCAATATGTTATTCTTCCATTTTTTAAAGATGGAAAAGCTCTTGATTCCCCTGCCCGCTGGGGAATGACCCTTAAAAAGGCTGGCAGCATGCGCTTCCGCTGGAATGAAGAAAATCCTCTGAGGGAAAAGCTTCTGAAACAAATTGCCGGACAAGGCCAAATTGAAAGCCTGCCGGGACAGATGGGAGACCAGTTATATAACCTGTCAGACAAGCAAACTTATAGCCAGGGCGATAGTCTGACCAACAAGCAGAATCTGGTCCAGAAGAACAGCCTGGCCGAAAAACAAAATCTGACCCCGGGCGATAGTCTGGCCGACAAGCAGAATCTGGCCCAGAACAACAGCCTGACCGAAAAACAAAATCTGACCCAGGGCGAAAATATAAATCACAATAGAAAAATATCCCAGGTTCAGCTTGACCATACAAAAATCGTTCTTTATGCAGAAAATGAGAAAAGCACTTTTAACCAGATTGCCGACGGAATTGTAACTCAGAACAAAGAACTCTTACCGGTTGTAACAATAGCCGACTGCATGGCCCTTTTCTTTTACGATCCCATAACAAAAGGAGCTGGAATTGTTCATTCTGGCTGGAAGGGAACCGGAATTGCGGCAGAAGCAATTAAAATGATGAAGGAAAAATTTGGTTCAGAAGAAAAAGTGATTCTGGTTTCAATAAGTCCCTGCATTCACCAGTGCTGTTACATCATCACGGAAGACAGAGCCCGTTATTTTTCTGAAAATTTTGGAAAGGACTGCGTAAAAGAACTGGAAGAAAAAAGCCCTGAAGAAATGAAAATAATAAGAAGCTGGAAAGGGCTGGATGGAAAACTTTTCCGTCTGAGTCTTCCCAGAGCCAACTACAATCTTTTAACAAAAAATAGAATTCCAGAAGAAAACATATGCCTTTTTGATGAATGTACCTGCTGCAATCCGGCATTCGGTTCAAACCGGAGGGAAACGGCAGAAGGAAAGAACTTTACCGTTCAGGCAGCCTTTGTCCGCCTGTAAAGATTAGACAAAAGCTTCGTCATTGCGGCCTTTTACTATTAAATGACCTTTTTCATAGGCTTCCCGCAGCACGCTTATCATTTTTGTAGTAGCTTCTTCACAGTCACTTTTTAAAATAGGTTTTGTAAGCTCTTCTTCCTGAATAATCTGACTTTTTCTTCCGGATGAAACACAGGAAAGAAGTTTTTTTCTATATTCTCCACTTTTTCCTGCAATCAGGTAAACGATTTCTTTGTCACTTAAATCCCGAAGATATTCCTGAATAGCCCGGTCGTCTACATTAAGCACATCTTCCACAGTAAAAAGTCTGTCCTTTAAATCCCGTCCCAGTTCCGGATCTTCCATTGAAAGTGAACGGAGAATTCCTTCTTCCGAGCCAGGACTCATCTTCTTCAAAATTTCTGACAAAGCTGAACGGCCGTCAATTCTATCCGCTTTTTCTATCTGAATGCTTTCTGCCTTTTCATGCATAGCCTGATCCACCCGGCTGATAACCTCTGGACTTACAGCGCCAAGGTTTGCCAGATGGATGACAACATTCTTTTTTGCTTCTCCATCCATTTTATTGATTACATCTGCAGCTTTTTTTGGTTCCAGGTGAGAAAGAACAAGAGCCTGTACTCCTACGCTTTCATCTTTCAAGAGAAGAAAAAGCTTATCCACATCTTCCTTGTTCAGATAGTCAAATGGCTTTGCTCCAATGTAAGGGGCTGCTTTGGAAAGCATTTCCTGGGCTTTTTCTGGCCCCCAGGCTTTTTCAAGAATTGTCCTGGCAGTTTCTTTACCCCCTTCCTCAAAAGTGTGAATGGCAAGTCCCTGGAACTCGGCAAGGATTACTTCCTTTTCTTCTGGTCGAACACTTCTGATCGAAGCAATCTGAGAGACAATCTCTTCCGCCTGTTTTTCAGGCAGATGCTGAAGAACCTTTGCCGCCTGATCAGTTCCCAGCAATATCAGAAATTTTGCAACACGGCGATAAACGCTTTCTTTTCCAGGCCCTTTGTCTTCAAGAGGAACTTTTAAGAGTACACTTTGAGGCTGAGCCTGCTGATCTTTAGAAATATCATTTTTTCTTTGGTTATTGTCTTCCTGAGCCTTTTTTCCCATAGAAGAGTAAGCGGAAAAGCGTTTATCATTTAAATTCATAGAACAATTTTAGCATAAATAGACTTTTTTTTGAACAAGGAAAAACACTCTGATGGTGAAAGGGATTTTAGCCCTGCACAAGAAAAGCTGCTATTAAAAAAGCCCGTTTATAAGTTTATAGGCAACAGAGCCGGGAGAAAGCTTTGAAGGAGGCTGATCTTTGGAAAACCATGCAGCTTCTAAAAGCTCATCTTCCTGAATTTTTATTTCACCACTTTCCCAGTCTGCTTCAAAAGCCAGCATCAGCTGATCCGGAAAAGGCCAGCTCTGACTTCCCATAAAACGAATATTTTTTACAGAAATTCCTGTCTCTTCCTTTACTTCCCTAAAAACTGCTTCTTCTGCACTTTCTCCAGCTTCAATAAAACCTGAAATACAGACAAAACGATCTGTAAGCCGCCCCTTATGGCGTGCAAGAAGAATTTTATCCTTCTTTCTTACAAGAACGATAACGCAGGGTTCAAGACGGGGAAAAAGCTGCTTTTTACAGTCTGGACAAAAGAGAGCTGAAAAAACTTTGTCTTCCAGAAGAAGTCCTCCACAGCCTGGACAGAACTTATATTCAGAAAGCCAGGCTGAAAGGCTTCTTGCCCTGGAAAGTAAAAATACATTTTTCTGATCTTCTTCAGCAAAAAATTTAGTTAAAGGAAAAAGTGAATATTCTTTTTCATATTTATTTAAATAATTTTCAAGAATTTCCTTCAGAAAAAGAGAGGCATAGGAATACTCCCCTTCCAGAAAACAGGAAATAACCAGAGAATCATTTATTTTTTTCAGCTGTTTTTTTTGTGGGCAGTCTCTTTCAATTTTATCATTTTTATTTTCTTCAGATTTTTTTGTTTCCCCAAGGATAGAAAGAAAATCATCTTTATTTATAAAGGTCTGGTCCTTGTAAGCCAGAAGTTCCCGGCCTGAAAATACAAAAAAATAGGAAAGAGACTGTATTTTTTCTTCAATTTCCTCTAAAGAAACCTTATTAAGTTCAATTCTGGTGAATGACATATAAAAAATTATACCCTTGAAAATTGCCATTTGACAATACGTTTTTAATATTCTATTATATATGTTGAACAATTCTATAAATTTGCAAAGGAGAATCATACAATGCCGAATTTAATTTGGTTCATTGTTCTCCCAGTTGCTGGAATCGTTCTTGGATGGACAATTCGCTGGCTGTATG
>JAILKG010000126.1 GCA_024693915.1 Treponema sp. | reverse complement strand
TTTGTCCTTGTCAAAATTGACAGCATTCTCCAGTTCTACCAGTTCCCGAACATGAAGCAGAAGATCGTCTGCATATTCGTAGTACATTTTTTCGCTGATTGGAATAAAGTCGGTTTTGAAGTATTTGAGAGAGCCAGGGAGCCCGTCAGAATATTTTGAACCGTCCTTGCGTGTGCCGGTGATTACGGTTTTAAGACGCTGATATGTGATTTCGCGACAGATATTGTTTTCGTTGTTGGTACAGAGAATGAATTTGCGGTGACCACCATCTTCGGCATTGAGTTTTACTACGGCGTGACCGGTTGTGCCGGAGCCAGCGAAGAAGTCAAGGATGGTGGAAGATTGTGTAATTTTAAGAATTTTTCGAATTAAATCTGTTGGTTTTGGGTTTGTAAAAAGCTTTTCGCCTAACGCTTCTTTTAATTCTATCGTTGCTTTTTTATTCCCATCTATATTATCCCATAGATTTGAAACCGCTTTTCCTCGTCCTTCCAAATAAAATTTAATATATGGTTTCCACCCATCTTTTTGATGTATCCATTCAACCATATTTTTTTCGAGCATATTATTCCAAAATTTCATATCGCCTCGCCATCGACTTTCGTATCCGGTAGGACCTATTGGAAAAACTTCGCTACCATCAGGAGAAATTAATGGAAAAAATAAATTAGGGCGATCTTCTCTTTTATCACCATTCCCTGTTTTTCTAAATTGAAGAATAGAGTATCTACCATTTTCATCTTCTTTGTTAAATCTTAATTTATCTTCTTCGCTTAAATCATCCTTTTGTAATTGAAACTTCGGCATTCCATAAGCAATAATATAATCAACAGAGGATCCAAATTTATTTGCATCTTGACCTGTCGTTGTTCCTTTTGCAACGGAGGTTATTCCTAGTAATAAATTTTCACCAAAAATTTCGTCGCATAAAATTTTTAAGTTTGCTACTTCGTTATCATCTATACTAATGAAAATAGCACCTGTATCTTTCAAAAGCTCTCTTGCAATTTTCAGCCTCTTTTCCATAAAAGAAAGCCACTTTGAATGTCTGAACTGGTCAACAGAATCTACATAGTTATCATCATAAATAAAATCTTTATTTCCCGTATTGTAGGGCGGATCAATATAGATCACATCAATTTTACCTCGGTGTGTCTTTTCCAGAAGTTTGAGGCTGGCAAGATTGTCTCCTTCAAGTAGAAAGTTTAACTCACCACCGTTATCTACGAACAAATCTTTTTCTTCTATAAGAATAGGTGCATTCTGCTCCAGCTTTTCATCAATGGCTTCGCGGTGTTCTTCAAACACAAGTCCGTACTTTTTACCGTTCACTTCACGGGTTAGGTCTCCGAGATAACTAATCAACTGAGAAGCATTTTTATCAATCGAGTTTTGTTCTATAAATAATTTGATTTCTGCAATTTTTGAAAGTAAAGACTGTCGCTTTTCGCCTGAGATGTTACATGACATGAAGTATTCCTTATTTTATGGAGTAAATATAATTATTACTTTATTTAATAAAGTATAACACTGAAATTACTCCATATAAATAGAAATATTTAAGATTTACTCAATTATTATGAGTAAATGGAAGATTTTTACGATTCATTTCGCCTTAATTTAAAATTTTACAGAGAAAAAATGGGATACAGTCAGTCTGAACTTGCTATTCAGGCAAACAGTTCAAATGGAATGATTGGAAATATTGAATCTGGAAAAGCTAAACCTTCATTCGACAACATACTAAAAATCGCAGCCGCCCTAAAAATCCATCCCGCCGATCTTTTTCTCCGCAACGCATCCACCACGGTTTCTAATACAAAAAATCTTCTGAAGACAAAGCTGCTTCCTCAAATTGAGGATTTTATAGAGAAAGAATTATAAACCACAACGGAGCCTTCTCCGCCATGGTTATTCTTTTCTATACACTTTCACCTTTGTGAGGTTGATTCATAAACTGCTGCATTGCATCATTCCAGCCTTCCTGGTCATACTCGTTCAGATATTTATCGAGATTGGGAAAATAATCAATAGTTTTAAATAGTCCTATTGTTAATTCAGATATACAAAAATTGCAGACCTTCAAAGCCGGACGTACATCGCTTTGCTCGCGCCTTCGGAGCGGGCTCTTACTAATTGTTGCGAAAGCAACAACTTTAAGCCCGCAGAGGGGGTAGCGGAAAAGACCGGAAGGGGCTGTATCAAAGGATAGCCTAAAATCTTCTTTCGAAGATTTTTTAACGGCTTTCCATTCATCAGAGGCTGCCAGCAGCCTCACTCAGGGGGAGACTTCCCCTAACTTTGTTTTATCATTAAAATAGAAATATTCTGAAATTATAAGGAAGCGATTGTGCGGGTTTTAGGTATTGAATCAAGCTGTGACGAAACTGCTGCAGCGATTGTTGAAGACGGTCGAAAAATCATAAGCAATGTGGTTGCCACTCAAATTCCATTTCATCAGATTTACAAGGGTGTTGTTCCGGAAATTGCAAGCCGAAAGCACGCTGAATGGATTCTGCCGGTTGTAAAGCAGGCTCTTGAGCAGGCTGACATGACCATAGATCAGGTGGATGCCATTGCGGCTACCAACCGTCCGGGGCTTATGGGCTCACTTCTGGTTGGCCTTACCTTTGGAAAAACTCTGGCCTGGGCAAACAATAAGCCTTTCATCGCTGTGAACCACATGCTGGGTCACCTCTATGCCGCTCATCTTGAAAACGATATTCCCTATCCATATATTGGCCTTCTGGTTTCCGGCGGCCATACGATTATCTGCAAGGTTTCCGGTTTTGACGATATTGAAGTTCTGGGAACTACAGTAGACGATTCTGTTGGCGAAGCCTTTGATAAAGTTGCAAAATTTTACGGTCTGGGTTATCCAGGGGGAGTAATTGTGGATAATCTTGCAAAAAAAGGTGACATTCACTCGGCTTCTTTCCCTGTTCCCCGCCTGGACGGAGAGGAACACCGCTACGACATGAGCTTTAGCGGCTTAAAAACGGCGGTCATTCACCAGTGCGATATGTTCTGGAATGAGGGCTACGAACATTCTGTTGAAAATATGTGTGCAGCTTTCCAGGAGACCGCCTGCCGCACCCTCACTTCACGGCTTTTTAAGGCTGTGGATGATACCGGTCTAAAAACAGTTGTTGCCGGTGGTGGTGTTGCCGCTAATTCCCGCCTTAGAGCCATTCTTGCTGAGCGCAAGGATTTGAACTGTATTTTCCCTCCATTAAAACTCTGCGGAGATAATGGTGCCATGATTGCCGGTGTTGCCTATCACTTTTTGCAGAGAGGCGACCGTTCTCCATGGAATACAACGGCTTCTGCCCGTATTCCTCAGTTCAAACGCGGCTTAAAAAGGTCCTGATAAAAAGCGGAAAGCCGGGCTGATAAATTCAAAGTAAAAAAATAAAAAGTGGGGTAAAGATGCATCTGAACCAATTGAACTACGGAATTGTTGGGCTTGGAATCATGGGTGGTTCCTTTGCAAAAGCCATCCGGGAAAATATTCTTACAACTGAAGATTCTTTAGGGCAGATATATGCCTGCAACAGAAGCCAGGCCAGCCTTTCTATGGCTATGAGCGAAGGCGTTGTGGACGGAGTTTTTACCTCTGATGAGGTAGACAAAATGCTCTGCCTTTGCGATGTTGTTTTTATCTGTCTTTATCCAAAGGCAACTCTGGAATTCTTAAAGGAACACAAGAATTCTTTTAAAAGAGGAGCTATTGTCACCGATATTTCCGGAGTTAAGGGTATTTTTGAAAAAGAACTGCCTTCTCTTCTTAGACCTGATACTGATTTTATAATCGGTCATCCAATGGCTGGTGGCGAAAAAGAAGGCTATGCCGCTTCAAATGCAAAATTTTTTGTAAACCACAACTATATTTTGATTCCCCAGAGCTTTAACAAGGCTGAAAATCTGGAACTGATGAAGTCTCTGGTGAGCGCCATGGGATTTACCAGAATTACGGAAACCACCTGCGACATTCACGACTACAAAATTGGTTTTACAAGCCAGCTTTGTCATGTAATTGCCAGCGCTCTTGTGCAGGCAGCTCCTGATAATCAGATAACGGCCTTTGGTGGCGGGAGTTTTGAAGACCTTACCAGAATTGCCCTGATAAATGCCCCTCTCTGGACGGAACTTTTTATTTCAAATAAAGAAAAGCTGGTTTCCCACATAGATTTATTTGTGGAGCAGATGGAAAAAATCAGGGAACTTGTAAAAAACGAAGACAGCGAAAGCCTGAAAGAATATTTATCCGATGTTCGTGAAAAGCGAATTTCCATGGGGTCCATTCAGACAAAGAAAGAATGAAAATAGAAAAAAACAAGCGGAAACATTTAGAATATTCTCTGATTGCAATTCTTTCTGTTTTGACATTGATTTTTCTTCTGGTATTTTTTGCACTGGTTTCCCGCCTGGAACGCCCTCTGGAAAATCAAAAGAAAAATTCAGAAAAACCTTCCTACCATGTGCTTTTATGCTCTTTAGCCGAAAATGAGCGCAGCCTTATGCGCATTTACGAGGGAGTGGAGCAGTTTGCCCGCCAGGAAAACCTTGTTCTGGATCTTTATATTCCCTATTCCCGGGGAGAGGATGTTTCCCTTCAGAAACTTTTGAACTTTGCTTCCTACACCAATGCAGACGGTGTTTTGTTCTGGAATTCTTCTTTAAATGACAGCGTAAAGCCGGTTTTCAATAAATCAGGTGATTTAATTCCCCTTGTGACCCTGGGTTCTTATTCAAAAAAACTTCCGGCTATTTCCCACATAACTTCCGATTATGCAGGAGGGGGAAAAAGTCTGGCTTTAAGCATTATTCAGGATTACCAGAAAGAGAGCAAAGTGCTCATTTTGAATTATTCCAACTGTGAAAATCAGGAATTCAAGGAAATGGAAACAGCCCTTTGCCGGGGACTAAAAGAAATGGAAATTTCTTCTGTGGAAGTAATTTCTCTTTCTCCGGAAAAGGCAAAAACTGAACTTAAAAAGTGCTTTTCTGAAAATCTGGACCAGGACTTTCCTCTGATAATTGTTGCCCTGTCGGAATTTGATACTCTTCAGGCCGCCCAGGTTATGAATGATTTTTATGAAGGACAGGAAAATTCTTCTCTTTCTGAAAGAAAAGTTCATCTCATCGGTTTTGGCAAAAATGATTCTGAGCTTTTCTATCTGGAAGAGGGGCTTATAGACCAGCTTTTTATGACTGATTACGTTCAGAACGGAAAGGCGGCTCTGGAAAGTTTAATAAACTATAAAAAAAGCGGAATTTCTTCTGAAAAAGTTTTAATTCCTTTTTTGAAAATGAAAAAACAGGTGAAAAATGCGGAAAAAAGTTGGCAAAAGAATCCGGACAAAAATTCACAGGCTGGCAAGGAAAAATAAGTTTTTTGATACCCACAGCCTAAAATATAAACTCACAATGACGGTTTTTGTTTCCGTAATCTTTATGATTCTTACAATTCTTGTAAGCTGGAATATAAGTTTTTATTCCATTCAGGTTGTAGGAGATTCTTATAAATCAAACATGCTTTTGAATCAGCTTTTTGTCTATATCGAACAGGGTGAAGAATACCTGGACTCTTTTGTAAAGAATTACAACTACGATGAAATTGATTCCTTTAACGTCTACAAAAAAAAGATAAAAGACGAACTTGAAAACTGGCCGGATAGCTATTCTCAGGAAGAACTTTCCGTAAAACGCTATGTAATTGCCCAGCTGGTTGAAAGCTGGCTTACTCTTTCTGACAGGGTAATTTCCTGCAGAGTTTCAAGCAGTCTTGGGGAATTAAAGGAAAATTACTCCCATTTGATTGAATGCTATAACATGCTGGTTTCTCAAATTTCTGATTACGAAGCCATGATTCTAAAGGACAATAAAAAGAGTTTTGATAAAAACTCTTTTACAATTTTAATGATTTTCCACCTGGTATTTATCTACTTTGCAATTTCATTTGCCATTATTCTGGTCCTTCTCTATTTAAATATCACCAGAATTCTTGAACCTCTGGAAAATATTTCTGAAACCGCAAATCTGGTTGCCAAAAGAAAATTTGATATTCCCCTTTTTAACTGCGATACCAACGATGAAATTGGAAATATCTGCCGGGCTTTTGACAGCATGATAATCAGCATAAATGAGTACATGAACACCATTCTGGAAAAGGCCAGGAACGAAAATGAGCTTAAGGAAAAGCAGAACGAAATGCTCCGCCTTTATTCTGCTGCAAAAATCTCAGCCCTGCAGAACCAGATAAGCCCTCATTTTCTTTTTAATACCCTGAATACAGGCGTTCAGCTGGCAATGATGGAGGGTGCAGATAAGACAAGCGAGTTTATCGAACAGCTGGCAGCATTTTTCAGGTATAATATCAGGCCGGAGCATCAGACTGCCACAATTGATGAAGAACTTATGCTTACTGAGCACTTTGTTTACATTATGAAGGTGCGCTTTGGAAGCCGCCTGGAGTTCAGAAAAAATCTTCCTCAGGAAAAATTCAGTCAGAAGCTTCCTTCCATGACACTGCAGCCTCTGGTGGAAAACTGTATAAAGCACGGTCTTTTGAATTCTCAGGGACTGGTGGAACTTTCAATAAGGCGCATTACTGATTTTGTGGAAATTACAATTTCTGACAATGGTCAGGGTTTTGACCCGGAGGTGAGGGAAAAGATTCTTTCTGTTTTGAAGGAAAATCCGGAAAAAGAGGAGTCTTACGTGCTTGCTGAAAGTCAGGAGCACGCTGGAATTGGTATAATAAACGTGGCTTCACGGCTCAAGCTTTTCTTTCAGAGGGACGACATTTTTGACATTCAGAACAAGGAAGAGGGTGGAGCAAAATTTATAATAAAGGTGCCGGACTATGTACTCGATTTTGATAACTGATGATGAACAGATTGTAATTGATTCACTCTTTTTTATACTTAAAAAAAATTTTGAGGGACAGGTAAAGCTCTTTTCTGCAAATTCCGGAGCTTCCGCAATAGACATCGTTTCAAGAGAATCCATTGATATAATTTTTATGGACATCAATATGCCGGGAATGAGCGGGCTTGAAAGCGTAAAGTGCATTTTAAACCTGAATCCCCAGGCAATAATCATAATTTTAAGCGCCTTTGATACTTTTCAGTATGCTCAGGAAGCTTTGAATCTGGGTGCCTACAAATATCTTACAAAGCCTATAAACAGAAATGTTGTGGTTCAGACTGTCAGGTCTGCAATGAACCGGGTGGATTTGATAAAGACGGAAAGCCCGGAGGATACTGAATTAAGGCAGAAGCTGGAAAAGATTTCTCCTGTTCTGGAAAGCGACTTTTTTTACAGCTGTATTCTAAGCCGCTCAAAATCGGTGGATGCCTACACTTTTCTGGATTATTTTAAAATCAAGGCTGAAAATTTTGTCCTTTCGTGCATAGAAATAAACCGGGACAATCAGTCGGAAACTGAGCTTCTCTATCAGAAAATAAAAGACACTCTTCATGCTGAGGCAAAATGTTTTGTCAGTTCCCTGATGATGAATCGCATTATTGTCTTTTTCTGGTTTGATGCCAGGGAAAAAAGCGGGGAACTTCAAAAAATATTTTTTAATCTTACAGAAAATGTTGACAGCGGTATAAAAATTGCTTCCAGTTTTGTTTTTGATGATGTTTTGAAAATTCCGGATATGTACCGTCAGACTTTCGATCTTCTTTCCCTGTCCACCCAGATTTCTTTTTTGCAGGAAAAAACAGAGGAAAAGACTGAAAACAGGGAAGCTTTATCTTTTGAGGAAGAAGGAGAAGCAATTCTGGAAAGGCTCTATAACCGCTTAAAGATTGGAGATGGTTCAGGAGTTGGCCTTTCAATTCAGTCATATTTTGAGCTTCTTGAAAATAAAGGCTGCGGTATTGAATGCATGAAGGCCTTTGTTTTTGAAATTCTTATAAATACAAAAAATATTCTTGCAGCTACTGGTGAAAATACTGACAGTCTTTCTACTCCTGAAATATGGAAAAAACTTACTTCTTTTTCTGACGGCACTTCCGTGCGTTCTTATCTGGAGGCAATTCTATCCAAGGCGTCTTTTGATCTGTATGAAGTAAAAAAGCAGAAGAAAAATCCTGTAATTTTAAAAGTTGTTGAATATCTGGAAGAAGGTCTTTCTCAGGATATTTCTCTTGAAAGTGCGGCTTCCTTTGCAAATGTTAATCCTTTCTATTTGAGTAAGCTTTTTAGGGAAGAAACAGGTGAAACTTTTGTGAATTATGTTACTGACAGAAGGCTGGAAAAGGGAAAGGGGCTTCTTTCTTCAACTGCCCTGAGCATAAAGGAAATTACAGCGGAAATAGGTTATAACGACCAGAATTATTTTTCCAAGCTCTTTAAAGCAAAATACGGGGTTTCTCCTACGGATTTTAGGAAAATTACCATGGAGAATCTGCATAAAAATTAAAAAAAATGCAAAAAATATGCATAATGTTGCATAAATATACTTTTTATTTTTGATATTTTTTGTTATACTCCGATTTTGAAGTGTTCTTGGGAGCACACTAAGGAGTAAAACGAAATGAAAAACGCTT
>JAILKG010000060.1 GCA_024693915.1 Treponema sp. | reverse complement strand
GATTTTAATGATTAAGAAGCAATTTGTTTTACCTCGATAATATCCTTAACATCTCGTGGATTTTTCATCTCTACAATTTCTTTAGTAACTGTAAGCTCTTTTTTACCCTCAATGCTTGGAATTTCGTAGGCAATATCCATAAGGAATTTTTCAACGATAGAGCGTAAACCTCGTGCTCCAGTTTTCTGCCTGATTGCTTCATCTGCAATTGCTTCGATTGCTTCCGGTGTGAATTCAAGTTCAAGATTATCCATGGCAAAAGAAGATTTAAACTGCTTTGTAATTGCATTTTTAGGTTCTGTCAGAATTGAAATCAAATCTTCCTTCTGCAGTTCTTTTAAAGCAACAGTAATTGGCATTCGTCCGATAAGCTCTGGAATAATTCCAAACTTTACAAGATCATCTGGAGTTACCATGTTCAAAAGTTCCATTTTCTGTTCATTTGACATTTCTCCAACTGTTGAACCAAAGCCCATGGAATGTTCAGTTGTTCTCTGCTCTATAATTTTATCAAGACCAACAAAGGCTCCTCCAAGGATAAAGAGAATATTTGTAGTGTCAATATGAATCATTTCCTGGTTAGGGTGCTTTCTTCCGCCCTGAGGAGGAACGCTGGCTTCTGTTCCTTCAATGATTTTCAAGAGAGCCTGCTGAACGCCTTCTCCACTTACATCACGTGTGATTGAAGTGTTTTCGCTTTTTCTTGCAATTTTATCAATTTCATCAATAAAAATAATGCCTCTTTCTGCAGCCTGAACATTACCGTCTGCGGCGTTTATAAGCTTCAAAAGTACATTTTCAACGTCTTCGCCAACATAACCTGCCTCTGTAAGAGTAGTGGCATCGGCAATTGCAAAAGGAACATTCAGTTTCTGTGCAAGAGTTTTAGCAAGGAGGGTTTTTCCTGAACCTGTAGGACCAATCAGAAGAATATTTGATTTTTCAATGTGTACGTCTTCTTCCTGGAAGTTTGCTTTCTGTAAAGACATTCGCTTGTAATGGTTATAAACTGCTACAGAAAGAACCTTTTTTGCCTTATCCTGTCCGATAACATACTGATCCAGGTATTCCTTGAATTCTTTTGGTGTTGGAACTTCATCAAGGTTAATTGGAGTCAAATTCATTTCTTCGCTTTCGAACATTGACTCACAAACCTGAACACAATGGTTACAGATTGTAGTGTTTCCACCAGGTGCAGAGAGAAGTCGTCTTTTGGCATCCTGTGGTTTTCCGCAGAAAGAGCAGAAAAGTGTATCACTTCCAAAACGTTTCATTTATTTGCTTCTCCTTTCCATTACATTGTCTACAATACCATAGGCAAGTGCATCCTGTGCTGTCATGTAGAAATCTCTCTCCATATCGCTTCTAACCTGATCTTCTGCTTTTCCTGTGTGTTCTGCAAAATATTTTACGGTAAGATCTTTGAGTCTTCCTATTTCTTTTGCCTGAATTGAAATGTCGCTTTCCTGACCTTCAACTCCGCCCCATGGCTGGTGAATCATTACTCTGGAAGAAGGGAGGGCATATCTTTTGCCTTTTGTTCCACCTGCAAGTAAAAATGCACCCATGCTGGCAGCCTGTCCCATACAGATAGTCTGAACTGGGCATTTTACATACTGCATTGTATCATAAATTGCAAGCCCTGCTGTTACAGATCCTCCTGGAGAGTTGATATAAATACTAATATCTTTATCTGGATTTTCTGATTCAAGGAAAAGAATCTGAGCAACAATAAGGTTTGCTGAAGTATCTGTAATTTCTCCGTCAATAAAGATAATTCTGTCTCTAAGAAGACGGGAGTAAATATCGTAAAATCGTTCACCATTGCCGCTTTTTTCAATTACATTTGGCATAAAATACATCTGTTCGTTCATATATCATTCCTTATAAATTTAATATAATAATAATGTAACCCAAAAGTCAAAAAAAAAGCCACTTTTCGCGTAATTTTTTTACAAATTTATCGAAAAGTGACATTTTTTTTAAGAGTAATTATGCGCGTGCAAAAAGTTCAGCAAATGAGAGCTTGTCGCCCTTTGTTACTTTTACTTCTTTATAAAGCTGTTCGTAAAGCTTCTGTTCTTTTGTTTCGTCAATAAGATATTCTTTTGAACGAGGATCTGAATAGTGTTCTTTTACTTCTTCTACTGTAAGTTTTCCTTCTTCAGCAATTTTTGCATATTCTGCTTCAATTTCTTCTGGAGTTACAGAAATGTTTCTTTCTTTCAAAAGGCTGTCAACGATGATTCTGCTCTTAAGCATTTTTTCGCTGTCTCCAGTCCAGTCATTGAGCATTTTTTCTTTTGTCATTCCTGAAGCTGTAATCATTTTTTCAAGCTGTTCAGGGCTTGTCTGGAACTGCTGAGCCATCATTCTCCATCTTCCGTCAAGCTCTGCCTGAAGCATAGAAGCAGGGATGTCAAATGGGTTCTTTTCTACCAGCTGCTCAAGAAGGGAATTGCTCTTCAATTCTTTGAGGCGTCTGTTTTTTGCAACTTCAAGATTGTTCATGATGTCTTTTTTGAGATCATCAAGGCTGTTGAATTTTTCGCTAACGTCTTTTGCAAATTCATCGTCAAGGGCAGGGATGTCCTTAATCTTGCAGGCTGTTACAGTTACCTGAATTTTCTTTGTCTTTCCCTGGAGCTCTTTGTCTTCTTCATCCTTTGAATAAGTTTTTGTGATTTCTTTTGTATCACCTTTCTTCATTCCGATGATTTCGTCGTCGATTTTGTATACATCGTCACCGCTTCCAACTGTAAAGATGAAGCCGTCTCTTTTTGTGTTTTCGATTACTTTTCCACTTTCATCCAGTTCTGAATAGTTGATGGTTACGATATCACCGTTTGCTACGCTTTCGCCATCTTTTTTATCCATAACCATTGCGTTTCTTTCCTGAAGATTTTTAAGTTCTTCATCAAGTTCTTTGTCACCAACTGTAACCTGAGGTTCTTTGATTGTGATTCCAGAGAATTCTTTTACGCTTACCTTAGGGAAAACATCGTAAGTTACTGTGTAAGAGAGATCTTTTGATGTGTCGAATTCAGGCATTGTATCCATAACCGGCTGTGCATATGGAAGAGGGCGGTTCTCTGTTTCTTTTTCAAAGATTTCGTTCAATGATTTATCGATAATTTCGCTCATTGCGTCTGCTTTTAAAGAATCACCAAATTTTCTTTCAAGTACATTTGCAGGAACGTGTCCCTTTCTGAAGCCTGGGATCTGGGCATGTTTTACATATTTTGCAATTGTTGAATCGTATGCTTCCTGTACATCTTTTTTTGCAACTGTTACTGTCAACTTTACTGCTGACTTTTCAAGACTGGTGAATTCTGTGGTAAGTTTCACATTGAGCTCCTTAAGTGGAAATATTACTGATATATAAAAAAAGCGATTAAGTCGCCTTAATCGCTTTTCGTGTAGAGCGGAAAACGGGAGTCGGACCCGCGACATCCACCTTGGCAAGGTGGCGCTCTACCACTGAGCTATTTCCGCAAAAATTATTGGCGTTAGTCGGCCATAAAATAAAAAGAGCGGAAAACGGGAGTCGGACCCGCGACATCCACCTTGGCAAGGTGGCGCTCTACCACTGAGCTATTTCCGCAAAAATCTTAATTCTCTTTGTTGGAGTAGTGCGAAAGGAGGGACTT
>JAILKG010000008.1 GCA_024693915.1 Treponema sp. | reverse complement strand
GATAACTCTTATTTTGAGTTTACCACCAATGAAAACTCTGATAAGCCAGCCTTTCTTGGAACAGCAATTTACTATAAAATCTACAATAATTACACTACCATGGCATCTCAGGTCAGTTCAATTTCCAGTCTTGCTTCCAGTTCTACAAATGAATCTGCCGCTGCTGCAAAAATGATTGATTCCTATGGTTATAAACAGCTGGGATTAAAAAGGGGAAATGAAGGAATAACAAAAACTCCTCTTATTGAAAGGTCTTCAGAGGGAAAACAGAGGGTTTATATCAGACTGACTAATTTTCAGGATTCTGAAGAATTTAAGGCTGTTGTTAAAGTAAAAAAAGACGACGGAAACGGTACTTATCCAGCTTCTTCAGAATTAGGAACTCCCATGAGGGTTGAAAACAGAAACTCCTTTGATTTTGGTCGCACTGATTCTTCAAAGTGGGGAGAACAGGCTGAAAAAAATCTCCTTCCAGAAGAAAACGATGCTCTTGGTGATGTAAATTATTCTTCTTCCTTCTCTGATGATGAAAAAAACTGCTGGTATGTAGACCTTTATGCGGTTGGAGTGGGAATGTCAGAGGACTTTGTAACCTATTACAGCAATGTACTTCATCTTGGAGCTGTTAAAATAGATGCTTCTCAGGAAGATAATTAGTTATAAATAAATCCCCTTCTTTTTTATAAAAAAATATTGTTATATTCCTATATATTTAAATCTAAAATTTGACAAATTCTCCATCCGGACTTAAAATTTAGGTCATATTTAGGAGTTATTATCCTAATTCGAAAAAGTCATAAATATGGAGGAAAAAATGAAAAAAATTGTGACTTCATTGGTTGCAGCATTTCTTGTGCTTGCTGCATTTACAGGATGCCAGAAAAAACAGGCAGGCTTAAAACTTGAGCTTTACTATTACAAGCAGGAAAACCAGGAGGGATTGAAAAACATCATCAAGGCTTTTGAAAAAGCAAATCCTGGAATTACTATTAGTCCGCTTATCATTCCAAATGATGCAGATGCTCAGATGTCTGCTCGAGCTGCTCAGGGAGCTCTTCCTGATATCCTTCAGATGCAGTCATATTCAAGAGTAAAAGAATATGCTTCTAAGGGATTCCTTGTTGATTTGACAGAAAAAGACTGCATGAAAGATGTTCTTCCAATTGCACTTCCTGCAGTTACATACAATGACAAACAGTATGCAATGCCAATGGATTATGCCGGAATTGGTATCATCTACAACAAAGACATTTTTGAAAAATGTGGACTTGAAGCTCCACAGACATACCGCGACCTTGTAAAAGCTTGCGCTGTTCTTACAGAAAACAACTATGTTCCATTTGCCGCTCTTCTTAAAGAAAACTGGTCTGTAGGTCACTTTATCACTATGGTTCACACAGCACTTCTTCAGGAAAAAGGTATTTCTGCAGAAGAATTTGTAAACAAGATGAACGAAGGTAAAGGTTCTTACGGTGATGTTGATACTTCAATGCTTTTCAGCATTCTTGATTTCTACAAAGCTAACATGAACTCTAACGCAGCAGAAATGGATGGCGGTGCTCAGCAGCAGTCTTTTGCAAAGGGTGAAGCAGCAATGATGGTTCAGGGACTCTGGGCTTACATCGATGCTATGAAATTGAATCCAAATCTTAATGCTGGATTCATTCCATTCCCAGTATACAACGATGCTTCTATGAACAAAATGTACGCAGACGTTGACTCTACATTCGGAATTTCAAGCCAGTCAAGCCCAGAAAAACAGGCTGCTGCAATCAAATTCCTTGAATTCCTTGCTTCTGAAGAAGGTTCTAAGCTTTGGGTATCTGAATACAAGCTTACTCACTCATTCAAGGGTGGTGATTTTGCTTCTCTTGGAACTCCTTATGCTGATCTTATGAATTCAGTTGCAGAACGTGGTGCAAATCCATGGGCATTCAGCCAGTATCCTTCAGATGTATTTGAAATTGCCTGCAAAAACGGCGCTCAGCAGTACATGATGGGTAAAATTGCAGCTGATGACGTAATCAAATCAATTGATGAAAAATGGGCTGCTTCTACAACTAAATAAGCTTTAGTTAAATGAGCTTTTAAATGAGCTGCCACGCAAGTTTATTGATTTTTTAGTCATTGAACTTGTAGCGGCAGCTCCTTTTTCTTTGATTTTACACCTTCCGGAGTTTTTCCATGGTCGAACCAAAATTAAAAAAATGGTCTTATTTCACGGCATTTGTGCTTCCGTGTCTTATTCTTTATGTGATGTTTTTTATAATTCCTTTTTTCAGAGGAATTGCAATTTCGTTTACAAACTGGGACGGACTTACTCCAAAAACTCCTATCGTTCTTCCTAAAGACGAATTTGAATCTAAAATCCTTGATAATATAAAAACGCA
>JAILKG010000003.1 GCA_024693915.1 Treponema sp. | reverse complement strand
TGAGTTTCATATTTATTTATAGTTAGAATGCATAATTCTTTATATGAATCAGCATCAGTCCCTAGTAAATTCTCTTTATCAATATTTTTTATAAGTGGTAATTCTTCATCATTAAATTCAGAAAAATCTAAACCTGTAAGAATACTCAAATTATTAACACACTGAACATATGAAGAATCAATCTCTGTTTTATTCTGAATATCCAAAAGAATAGAGTTTTCTATTTCTAATAAATTAGTCTGATTCTGACTGCCCTGCTCTATTAGCTTTCTTATTATTTCTTTTTTTTGATTCTTAAAAGCTATTGAATTTGCATAAATCTCACTTTTATTTTTGTAAATAAGACTATATATATACTCTTTTGTAAGAGTTTTAATTTTTTCCTTACAGACGTAATCAAGATAGTTTTTTTGATATTCTTTATTTATTTTTAATAATTTTATATCTGGACTAAAAAGAGTTCCCTGCAAATAGAAAGGCAAAATACTTTGTGAATATGTCAAACCTATTTTTGGAGTTTGATTTACATAAGTTTGTTCATTATATTCTGCATATCCCAGATTGTAAGAAACACTAAAATCTACTTGAGCTCCACCCGGTAATTTCTGTCCAATAAGTAAACTATTATTGATATTTGAAGGATAATCTCCTTTAGCATAATTTTCGCCAAAATTAGTAGTCGAATTTAAACTGATACCAGGAATAAATAAACCTTGAAGTGTTTTATAATCAATAACAGCATTTTGATAACTGGTTCTAACAGAATTAACATCAGTATTATTATGAATTATAGAATCCCATAAAGTTTCAATTGTTGTTTTTGAGTAACAAAAAGAATTAAGCAAAAGCAAAGGAAGCACAAATATTCGTTTCATTTTTAATTCATAAAATCCAATTTTCGAAGCACCATTTTTATTACAGCGTCACGTGAAATAACAATTCTAGCCTCACAAGAGAGTCCAGATTTTAATTTTATTTTTTCCCCTCTATAAGATGTCATATAAGGATTTTCAAGCACTGATTCAATTTGGAAAAACATGGAATCGTTGTATAGAACAATATCAGCTGGTACGTAATTTATACTTGTTTCTAATTGGCCAAAACTACTAGGAGGTAGTCCGGGAAATCTTAATTTAGCAACCTGACCTATTTTAACGCGAGCTGCCTGAGAAGCTTCAACCATAATTTGAGCTTTTAAAACATCTTGCTTTTCTGGAATAATTTTTAATATTTCATTTCCGCTTAATAAATATTCACCAACATTAATTTCTATAATTTCATTTATATATCCATCAATTGGAGCATAAACGGAACAGTTCTTTATTTGTCGTTCAATTGCTGCTATTTTTACAACACATGCATTTTTTTGTTCGACATACTTATTTACAGTTTCTTCGCAGTTTATTTTTTGCCTATATATGTATGAATCATAACTTTTCAGACTTAATCTATATTTTTCTTCCAGCTCATTTATTTTTTGCTGTGTCTGCATAACAGCAGGAAGATTTTTTTCTCGATCAAGTTCTTTTTTTATTGAAACTACTTCTGAATACTTCTGCTCTTTTTCGAGCCTATACATGTCAATTTTCAAATTATCAATTGAATTATTAACTGTGTATTTTTCGTTATTTATATAATTAAGTAATTCATTAAAATTTTTAAGTTCATTCTCATAAAATTCTAACTGATTTTTGTAGGTTTGTAATTCATGTTCAAAAGCTGTCGTATCTAACTTAAGTAAAAAATCCCCTGTTTTTACTTTACTATTATGCTCATAGGCTTTTGTAATAACTTCGCCACTTCCTAGTATTTTTTCATATGAGATATTGTCTAACGGGCGCAAAACAGCATTTGCCTTCACGGTATCATCAAGTTTTGCAAAATTTGCCCAGATTATTATGGAAAGAAGAATTAAAGCTAAAACAACTAAAAAAACGGGAGAACTCCGACTCATTTTTCTTTCAAAAAAGTCTCTTGTCTTGGGGTACTCCGATAAGTTATCAAAATCAAGCTCATCCGACATAGATTTTTCGAGGATAGAATAAAAAAATAAAATATTCAACAATTTATATAAGTTATTTAGTTATTTTTATTAAAATTAGCAAAATAAAACAACAAAACAATCAGAAAGTAACTAAAAAAAAGATATATAATATAAAAATCATATCATGCTAATCCTTCGCAATTCATTTACTGCGTCTTCATCAACATCAATAGGACCAATTTTTTCTACAGTGTCTTTCATTGTTATCTGAGCTGAAATTGGACTAGCAACATTCTTACGAATTTTATTAATGAAATTCTTTCGTTTTTCATCATCCTCGTTGTTAGATTCCAGCTTTGCGCAGCCCCACGGGGTGTCCTGCCAGGTTAGAAAGTCGCTGATGATTTTGGCGGCTTTGGCTGACACCTGGGAAACACGCTGGGCAGAACCGTCTGGCATCTGCACAAGCGGATTGATATAGCGGAGTTTTACCTTTAAGTTTACGCAAAAGTGGCCGGCGAGCTGGGTTTGGGAATGAACTATACTGGTCATATTGCGGAAAGTGGCATAAAGAGATTTAAAATGTTGCGAGCCGGTCACATCATCATCTATTTTTTTGATTATCTGAGACTCGGAAAGGGTCATAAAATCTTCTTCGCGCAAAATGCCTTCTTCAACGGCAAGGTTCATTATCTGACCAAGCAGATGCAGGCAGACCTTGTCTTCGTTTAGCTGGAGTATGTGCCCTATAAGACAAAAATGCTCGGTATATTCTTCTGCAGCGGCAAGGCTCTTAAAACCAAGCTCATCTGCCCCGTCCTCATTTTTAAGGATTACCAGATCATTATAAGTGCGCCGAACCTCTTCGTAAGTCCAGCTGCCATCCAGCGCCATTCCGCTTGGGTACATGTATTCAAGGCGGTCTGCACTAAGCTGGGGAATTTCGTTATCTGCAACAGGATACTTGTGGTAGTCGCAAACCTCTTCTGCAGTAAGTCCATCGGCAGCAAGAAGGCGGGCAAGCTGGGCATCCTGGCGAATTAAAAGCTCATTGGGCTCTTCTGTAGCAGTCTGAGTAAGTGCATCCCCTTTACGAAAATCGCTTACGTGGCTAAAAACCGGCGTAGAAACATCGTGAAAAAGCCCCGCAAGAGTCTGCGCCTTATTATGCGTAAAATGCCAGATAATAAGTGCAACGCCCACACTGTGGTCAAAACGCGAATAATAAAAACGGTTGCGGTAAAGGCGCGTCCAGTCGGTGCCGCACAAAAGACCGATTCCCTTAAGGCGGGTCAAAAGCGGCAGTTTCAGATAAGGGCGCAGAAATTCCGGGAAGTCTTCCGGCGGGCATAAAATTGCGTGATAGTCCGCAACGCTGTAAGAGCCCCAGGGATTGCGTTCCAGCATGTAGTCCCAGTTGTAAGGTTCAAAAAAATTCATAAAAGGCTAGTTTGCAGCAATAGCAGCGGGCTCGGTAGCAGTAGTCTGAACCACAATCTTGTTGTAAGGAATTTCTATATTAGCGTCGTCAAAAACTTTTTTTACGGCAATAAAAACTTCGCTTTTTACAGCAGCCAGATCTTCGTTATTAAACCAGATTGCAAGAATCATATTAATTCCGCTGGCCCCAAAACCTTCTATCCAAGCCTTAGATTCAGGAAAAGTGCGCGCAGTAGGACAAAGAGCCGGCGCCTTTTTTAAAGTTTCCAGCGCAAAAGGCAGGTCGCTTTCGTAAGCAACACTCACATTTACCAGAAAACGGCGGTAAGCATTATAAGTATTGTTTGTTAAAACCGAATTTATAATAGAAGAGTTTGGAATACGAACCATCTGATTGTCGTAAGTATGAATGCGAACCGAAAGCAGACTGATTGCATCAACAACACCGGTTACGTCATTTATGATGATTGTATCGCCAAGCTTAAGTGATTTTTCTGAA
>JAILKG010000265.1 GCA_024693915.1 Treponema sp. | reverse complement strand
GATGAGCAGGCTTACGCAGATGACGGATATTTGTATCAGGGAATGGATAAATCCTACACCATGGAAATCTGTATTACCAATGTCAGTGAAGTAAAAAGTGGTGCCGGTCACATCAAGATCGAAGCTGCTGATAAGCAGAATCTTGTAGTAAGCCCTGTGTCTTCTTCCAGCGAAGGCCTTGACAGCATTGTAGTTCCAACCCTTAGACCAGGTGCTTCTAAAAAAATCACTGTAGAAATAAGCTATACCGGAACTTCTGATGCTCCTTATGTTGATACTACTTTGAACATTACAATAACAAATGACAAGACAAGCGTATCTCCAGAAAGAACCTGGGAAGATATAGTTCCTGTCCGCTTTTTCCAGAAAAAGGTACCTCTCTATATTTATCCTCAGCTTCTTGATCAGGAAAATGGTGACGAAGATTCACAGCTTCACCTTTTTGTAATGTATCCTGATGGAAGCTGTCTCTATGATTATCTTACAGACAAGGAACCAGGATTACTTGAAGTTCCTTCATTTGGTTCTGAAAAGCCTTATTATCTTGCTCTCTGCGGTGCTACTGCTGATGTTCTTCGCGGAAGTTCAGAAATGTGGTATAAGGTTAATCTTGAAGGAGAAGAAATTTCTCAAAGCGTAATTCACGAAAGAATGAAAATTGATACTACTTTGAGCACAGGTATTGGCGAAGGAAATGACACTGAAGATGATGCTGCAGAAGTTACAGATTCTGTATTCCAGGCTGCTATTACTGACAGTGATATAGACTTCTGGAAGTTCTATATCAAATAATTTCAGCTAAATGAAAAAAAATCGGGCTGTCTGCTTTTTGTCAGGCAGCCTTTTTTAACACTTGTTTCCAGTGCAGAGCTTGAAAGAAACCCCACTGTAAAAGAGGAGATTCAGGCAGGTATTGCAAACGGTAAGATGAAGAGCGTTAACGCAGGTATGCTCACTTATCCGATTCATCAGGCTTGTGACATTCTTTTCTGTAAGGGTAACGTGGTTCCTGTGGGTAAGGATCAGCTTCCTCACATTGAGCTTACCCGTACCATTGCCCGTAAGTTCAACGAAAAATACTGCAAGGACAGGGAGCCTATTTTCCCTCTTCCCGATGCACTTCTTTCTAAGACCCCAAGCATTCTTGGTCTTGACGGCAGCCAGAAGATGAGTAAGAGCCGGGGAAATGCCATCATGCTTTCTGCCACAGAGGATGAAACTGCCAAGCTGATTAAGAAGGCCAAGACAGACGGTGAAAGGCACATCAGCTACGACCCTGAAAAGAGACCGGAAGTTGCAAACCTTCTTATGCTGATTAGTCTTTGCACGGGGGAGACAGCCGTACTCCTTTCATTTTCCTTGTGATTTCTTCAATATTGAATATCGTCCTTGATTTGCTTTTTATCATCGTTTTTAAAATCGGGGTGACTGGGGCCGCTCTTGCTACGATTATTTCCCAAGGTGTGAGCTGCCTTCTTTGCGTAATACTTATTCTAACAAAATTTCTAATACTCAGGCTAAGGAAAAAAGATGTTGCCATGAGTAAAGAGAAGCTTGTAAGGCTTTAGTCCATGGGTGTTCCTATGGGGCTCCAGTTTTCAATTACGGCTATCGGTAGCATCGTGATTCAGACTGCCAACAACCGGCTGGGTAGCGTTTATGTTTCTGCTTTCACTTCTGCCAACAGAATCAAGCAGCTGGGAATTTCTCCCTTTGATGCGGTGGCCAGTGCGGTTTCCACTTATGCGGGTCAGAATTATGGAGCCCAGGATTTTGCCCGGATTAAGAAGGGCCTTAGGCAGGGACTTTTGCTTTCTTTCGGTTTTGCAGTTTTCTTCCTTTGCCCTATGCTGGTGATTTTTGCCCGGCCTCTTTCTTTGCTTTTTATTCCTGCAACTGAGACTGCTGTGCTGGATGCCATTGAGTATTTTATCCGTCTTGCGGGGTATTTTTTCTGGCTTATTTCACTTTTGCAAACTTTGCGGCTTACCATTCAGGACCTGGGATTTTCCCACCTTGCGATTTTCTCAGGGGTTTTCGAGATGATTGCCCGTTGTTTAGTGGGCTTCGGTCTTGTTCCTAAGTTCGGCTTTAATGCCATCTGTTTTGCAGATCCTTCTGCCTGGCTTGTGGCGGTGCTTTGGTGTGCCCCGGTGCTTACTTATTGCGTTAGGAAGATTTCTCGTAAACGGATTCAATAATTAGACACAGATGCACGCTGATGGGGTGAAAGTTTTCCTTGACAGTGTAACTTTTTTCACTTAAAATTTTTTATAACAGTAAGCGTATTCAAAGAGGCGACCCATGTTTTCCCGGTACAACAAAACAGGTGCTTCAGACTGCATGATTGCAAGTGCCTTATATGTTCCATGTAAATAACGGTCTATACCGTAAAAAATAAAACAGTCAGTGCATGACTTAAAATTAGCACAAGGAGTGATTTATGATAAACATCAGGAAAATCGCAGCGATGATGTTGGTGTTTGTTATGTCTGTAGGAATTGCTTTTGCGGAAACGACATATGATATTGTGCTGTCACATGTCAACCCTTATAAGAGGACTGAGACAATAAACGAACTTATGAATTGCGGGTTTTCCGCCCAAGAAGCGGGGCGGATATATGACGATACGAATCGTAATGCCATAAGCAACAAAGTAATCGTCAGCGCAATTTCACAAGAGGAAGCTGTTCCAATTCAGAACAGATTCAAAGAGCTTGGCGCTATCACACTTTTATGGATAACACCGCCTCCGTCAAACAACGACACCCCGTCTCAGTCAGGCACATCATCCCAGTCAGGCACATCATCCCAGTCAGGCACTTCGACTCAGACGAACGGGGAACAGTACAATGTTGTGTTGTTAAGTGTCAACAGTCAACGTGAGACTTGGACAATAAACGAACTAATGAATTGCGGATATACCGACTCAGAAGCGAGGAGCACATTTAAAAGTTTGAATCAGGGACGAATAAATTACGAAGAAATCGCCAAGTTTGTTTCATACACGGATGCTGTGTTTATTCAGAACCAATTCAATGCGGCCGGCGCAACCACAAGATTAGACAGGCTTACGACTACCCATGACACATCCAATCCGTGGTACACCGCGCCTGTGTGGAACAAAACTCTATACCTCGTTTGGCTGAGAAGTGTTAACACTCGAGATAAGGCTCGGACAATATCCAATCTTAAGGAATGCTGCGGGCTTACCGCCTCGGAAGCGGAGAACACATATAAAGCTGCGAGTCAAGGACAAAACTCCCAACCAATCGCCAGTAATGTTACAGACGAGACAGTTTCATCACTTCAGACCATCTTCAGAGAGGTCGGCGCAGTCTTAGAATCCAGGGCGACTAAGAAAACCAAGTCAAACCACTTTGTCTATCTTACCAGGGTCAACACTCAAAAAAAGTTGGAGACCATGGCAGCTCTTAGGGAGTGCGGGCTAAGTGCTTCACAGGCATTTACCGCCTGGAACAGAATTAGTAGTGGAGGAGGCGAGGTCGTAATCGGTCAAAAAGTCAATTCCGCGGGACTTGGTTTTTATAGGAGATGTCTCGAGTCTGTCGGCGCATCCATGCGACATGATGTGAAATAGTAGAGAAGAATCTGTCCAGCACATCGACAAACCTAGGAACAAGAGCCATATATCATATTGAGTTGCTTGGCGTTCCAACTACAAAGGGTACAATTTTGTGCCCTTTGTTTATGTAAACACAGTGGAGCAAAGAATGAAAAAAGTATTTACAATTTTCGCGCTCATTTTTATTGTGGCGGACGTTTTTGCCCAGAGCGCGGCGTACACTAAGTACGTGAATCAGGCAAAGGAATTCGAGGCAAAAAAGCAGTGGGCCTTCGCACTCAACGCCTGGTATGACCCACTTGGTTGCAACGATGCGCCGGCTCTGAAAGCAGAAGCCCTTAACGGTTACAGAAAACTTTCGGAAACAATTTACAACGGAAACCCCGGATATGGAAACTATAAGATTTCCGCCCTTCATGACGAATGGAAGAAACTTCTGATTGATGCAGAAAAACTCGGAAGCACAATCTTCACCTACGAGCTGACTTTAGGCAAGCTTGAAAAGCAGAGCGGCACTTCGAACTACAGTGCGAAAATCCAGTTCAAAGAGTCCGACCGCTACAATACAAAAACGAGCATCATCCTGATGAACCTTTAGTTTTTTACGGATACCGCATAAACGCGTTTGTTCCGAATTCAACATTTTCCGGCTTAAAAGTCTGTCTTTACGACTATAAATTCAACATCGTAGACAATAAGGGCAAGGAACTTTTTAAGGGCAAAGACTGGCTTCTGGGCGACGGAGACGGAATCACGCTTACGGATATACCCCGTCGTGTCGCTAAACTGATTGACAACGGAAAGGCCTTTCTGAACCCGGTGGCGGCATACCTTCTGTACGGAAATTATAATCCTTCCGATGACAAGGGCGGATGCACTTTCATAAAGAATTTACCGAAAACACAACTCGATATGACTACGGCTGTAATTTACTGCTGGAACAAAACAGAAGACAAAGTCAAAAGAAACTATGATGAAACTCTTTCTGAAAACTTCAGAAAAAGTGCACTGAAATACTATGAGTTCATTTCCATTAAGGGTAAGAACTTTGAAATCGGAAAGACGGAAGTCACCCAAAAATTTTATGAAAGTGTTATGGGATTAAATCCCAGCAACCACAAGGGAGAAAATCAAAAAAAATGCCTATGGAGGAAGCTGGGACAGGTTAGAACAGACAGTTTCATACGTCAGGTGGTATGACGGTGACTTCAAAAACTCAGGTATCGGTTTCCGCGTAATCCGTATGACTGAGGTCGGTGGCAAGAACACATCGGCTCGGAAATAAAGGACAGCTCTAAAGGCTATGTATGTAAATAATTATCGTAAGGTGTATGATAAACAATACTAACAAAAGGTAGTTAGTATTGTTTTCTATACATTTTAATATATGGTGTTAAGCAGGTATCGTTGAATTAATGGTGAAACTACCTATCGTTAGTGAATTTTCTGCCTACCAAACCTTTGTTTGCTTCACAATCATTAAAAATATCGGAAAGAATCAGGAATTTAAGCATAAAAAAAGCAGCAAGGAAAATTTGTCAGACAGCCTTTTTTTAATTTTAGACCATTTAATATTTATTACTTGAGAAAGTCTTTTATTTTCTATAAAATAAAGTTATGTCAGAAAAAAATACAAGTGAAGAAGAAAAACGCACCCTTACGGTTTTTGGTCCGGAAACAGAATTTGACGGTGTTCTTGAATTCAGCGATGATTTGATTATTACAGGTAAGTTTAACGGAAGAATAAAGGCTACAGGTAACCTTGAAATTGCAAAGGATGCTGTTTGTACAGTGGAAAAAATGTCTGCAAGTTCAATTGTAATTTCCGGAAGTGTTACCGGTGATGTTTCTGCTTCTGAAAGAGTGGAAATATGCAGCGGCGGAAGCGTAACAGGCGATATAGAAACAGCCCGCATCCGCATAGAAAACAATGTAAACTTTGAAGGGCAGATTACCATGCTGGATACAGAGCCGGAGGAAAACCTCTTTTCAGTTTCTTCTGCGGAATATAAAAATGCCATGGTACTTCGGTCTGATGTAATTGAATAAAAGCTCCCCGGATATAAAGGTTTGTCAGTGCATATTATAAAAATGGAGCATTTTTCTTTCTTTTATGCTCTGGCAGGGGAGGCCTTTAAGCTTTTGACGAAAAATCGCAAGCTTGAAAACAATTTTATATTTGATAAAAGTTTCTATTGATTTTTTACAGATAAAAAGTTAAAATAAATTATTCTTTAATCTATTTATTGGCAGATCTTCTAATACATTTTGAATCTTTTTTTATTAAATCATAAATATTTTATAATGGAGTTTTTTCAATGGCCTTAAGAAAACGGCGCTCAGAAACTGAGGCAGAGGTAGAACAGACCCAGTCACAGGCGGACTTTGAAGCCCAGCCAGAGTCTTTTGATTCATCCAACAATATTTCTCAGGATGAAAATTCTTATTCCCAGCAAGAAAATCAGGAATCTGTGGAAAATCAGGAATCTGTGGAAAATCAGGAAGAGGGGAGTTCGACGGAATCCGCACCTGTAAAAATTGCAGTTCGTCCACGACGCAAGGTTGTTAAGCTTGCTTCTGAAAAAAGTACAGAAAATCAGGAGAACGAAGGCGAAGGCAGCCAGAACAATCAGAATCAGTCCCAGGAAAATCACAACAATCCAAAACAGTTCAACAACAAATACAACAACAAAAAAAACGGACAGAGGCAGTTCTCATCCCGCTCTTCAGACCGCAGAAGCGAAATGCCTGTTCCTACAGGTCAGGTTGATTCTTCTGTTTTACAGCCTTCCGGAGAGGGCAGCGACGAAAATGCTTCAAAACCTCGTCTTTTGATTAATGATCTTACTGCTATGGGCATGCACGAGCTTCGTGAACTGGCAATAAAATACGGTTTTAATGCTGATGACCTTGCCCCAATGAAAAAACAGGATTTGATTTTTGTTATTCTTAAAACCCACACAGAGCACGGTGGAATCATTTTTGCTTCCGGAAGCCTTGAAATTCTTCCTGACGGATATGGATTCCTTCGCAGCCCTCAGAACAGTTACTTACCAGGTCCTGATGATATTTACATTTCTCCAAGCCAGATCAGGCTCTTTAACTTAAAAACAGGTGATACAGTTTACGGACAGACAAGAAGTCCAAAAGAAGGAGAACGCTTTTTTGCTCTCTTAAAAATTGAAACTGTAAACTTTGATGAACCTAGAGTTGCTCAGACCCGCATTCCTTTTGAAAACCTTACACCTCTTTATCCAAAAGAAAAACTTCGTCTTGAAACAGTTTCAACAGAGGTTTCCAACCGAATTGTAGATTTATTCAGCCCAATTGGAAAAGGTCAGCGTCTTCTGATTGTTGCCCCACCAAAAGCCGGAAAAACAACCCTTATGCAGAAGATGGCAAACGCCATTACAACAAACCATCCAGAGGTTTATCTCATCGTTCTTCTTATTGATGAGCGCCCTGAGGAAGTAACTGAAATGGAAAGGGCAATTAAGGGTGAAGTAATTTCTTCTACTTTTGACGAACAGGCCACCCGCCACGTTCAGGTTGCAGAAATGGTTCTTGAAAAGGCTAAGCGTCTTGTAGAACACAAGCGTGATGTTGTAATTCTTCTTGATTCAATTACCCGTCTAGCCAGGGCATACAACGTTACAGTACCAACAAGCGGAAAGGTTCTTTCAGGTGGTGTTGATTCAAACGCCCTCCATCGTCCAAAGCGTTTCTTTGGTGCTGCCCGCAATATTGAAGAAGGCGGTTCTTTAACAATCATTTCTACTGCACTTGTAGAAACCGGAAGCCGTATGGATGAAGTTATTTTTGAAGAGTTTAAGGGAACTGGTAACAGTGAAATTAACCTTGATAGAAAACTTTCAGAAAGACGACTTTTCCCTGCAATCAATATCAAAAAATCTGGTACCCGAAGGGAAGAGCTTCTGCTTACAGAAAGCGAACTTCAGAAAATGTGGATTTTGCGTAAAGTATTCGGTCCAATGGAAGATGCCGAAATTCTTGAGCTTGTTCTTGACCGCATGAAGAAGAGTAAAACAAATGAAGCTTTCCTTGCCAGCATGAATGTAGGGACTGCAGCAGTTGATTAATTTTTAGATATTTATTATAATAATTGAACTTATATATCAATATTGCATATTGTTCCGTCGTTTTTGAGTTTACTCCGCGCCGGAGGGCAAGTGCAGTGGGAGTCACAAATGAAAAAAGGTATTCATCCTGAGTACAAAATGACAAAGATTACCTGCGTATGCGGTAATGTTATTGAAACACGTTCAACTGTTGAAAACATCAACGTTGAAATTTGTTCTGCTTGCCACCCATTCTATACTGGTAAGCAGAAGCTTGTTGATACAGCAGGTCGTATCGACCGCTTCAACAAGAGATACGGTATCAAGGAATCAAAATAGTTTTGTATTTCTGATGCAAAAACCGCTTCCCAGGAGGCGGTTTTTTTATTTTATAATGCCAAAATGGAGTTTTTTATGAAAAAGTATTTTTCTTTAATTATTTTGTTTTTATTTACAACAATCTTTCTTTCCTGCAAAAACTCTTATGAAATCAGGAATTATAAAGAAAATACACAGGGCTTTACTTCTTCCATAAGTATTCCTGAATTCAAGCACTTTTTGACATTAAATGAGTTAATAAAAAACGATGTCCTTAATACAAAAAACGATTTCAGGGATAACTGGGCTATTCCTACCTGGCAGATAATGAATGAAAAAAAAGAAGCTCAAGGTCAGGAAAATGAAATTTCTTCTTTATTTTACAATGCAGATTCCCTTGTTGTTACAGATAAAAAATACCTGAGCGTCTTTGTAAAAGCTTTTTTTGATGTTGGAAACATTGTTCAAAAACAGGCTTTTTCCTATGTTTGGGATAAGGATAAGAATAAGAGAGTTAATATTGAAGAGGTTACAGGCCTTACTCTGGAAGAAATATCTGAAAAGTGCCGGGAAGACCTGAAATTAAAATTTTCTAATCTTCCAGATCTTGAAAGGCGTAATGTATACGACTATATTGAATATGCAACAATGCCTGAAGAAAAGAAGTTTTCATATTTTTCAGTTAAAAACCGAATTATAACAGTATACTATCTTTCTGGAAAAGCTGCTCCAGAGGCTTATGGTCAGCAGATAGCAGAGTTTGAGTTTTAAAAAAAATTAGAATTTTACAGGAGCATTTGCATTTTTTGTGATTTTCCACAGCCTGTGACATTTGCTCCCTTCAAAATCTTTAGGAATGCTTTCTAAAGTCATCTCCTTTACTTCAAGATAGTCCGGAATTTTTTCATTTTCAAACTGCAAAGTTTTTGAATTTGTAGAGAAATATAGGACTCCATTTTCTGAAAGAAGGACTGATGCATTTTCGATTAATTTTGGATAATCTCTGTTTATATCAAGAACATTCTGAGTGGATTTGGAATTTGAAAATGTTGGTGGGTCAAGAATAATCAGGTCAAAGAGGGGAGAAGCTTCTTTTTCTTCTTCCTTATTTCCTCCTTTCTTTTCAGAAATGGTTTTTGCCTGACTTTCCAGCCATTCAAGAACATCTGCCCGGGTAAAAAGATATTTCTGATTTTCAGTAAATCCGTTTAAGGCCATGTTTTCTTTTGCCCAGTTTAAATAGGTATTTGAAAGATCTACTGATTCTATGTATTTTGCGCCGCCTTCTGCTGCATAAACAGAAAAACTTCCGGTATAACAAAATAGATTTAAAACCCTTTTTCCCTTAGAACTATCCCTTACAATTTTTCTTAAAATTCTGTGATCAAAGAAAAGTCCTGTATCCAGATAACTTGAGATATTGATTTTAAACAATTCTCCCTGTTCCTGAGAAAGTCCTTCAATTTTTTGTATGTCGTTTTTTTCATACTGATTCTGACCTTTCTGCATTTTGCGCATTTTCTGAACTACATGGCTTTTTTCAATTCCAAGAACCTGGCAGACTGCTTCCGTCATGCAGTTAAGCCATATTTCTTCTTCTTTTTCGTCTTTCTGGTAAGGTCGTTCGTAAAGGTATAAAACACCATAACGCAGGTTTTCAAGTTCTTTTTCGCAGGAAAGGTCGTTGCCTGATATTCTTGCACTTACTTCGTTCATATATCTTGCGCATTCTATTTTATCGTTTACATAATCCGGAAGAAATTCGTAGATATCCAGGCTTACAGGAATTTCTGGAATATCTCTATCGTAAAGACGATAGCAGGAAATTCTATTCT
>JAILKG010000234.1 GCA_024693915.1 Treponema sp. | reverse complement strand
TCTGCCGGAATAAAAGTTGTATTCATAAAACATCAGGCATATTCAGAAAAAAAAGGTGTTTATGTGTACACCCAGGAAGAAGAAAAAGAAAATCCAATGCATGCCCGCGGTATGGGGCACGAAGATGTTCACTTTCTGGATTCACTTTTGTGTAAGGCAGTGGCCCTTTATGGAACAATGGCGGGAAAAAATCAGGAACCGGACATTATTCACTGTCAGGATGCTTCTACAGCTTTAACCCCTGCATTTGTTGAACTTTTAAAACCTGAATATTTCAAAAAAACAAAATCTGTTGTAACAATACACAACGCAGGACCTGCCTATCATCATGAATTTTCAGATTTAAATGAAGCCATCTGGTTTACTGAACTTCCCTGGAACTGGCTTACTGAATCCATGAACGGACAGAGGATAGAACCCTTTTTAATTTCTTCTAAGTTTGCCTGTCTTACCACTGTTTCTACTTTCTATGCAGAAGAAATATCAAAACCCCAGGAAAATGATTATACAGACGGTTTAAGCCGCATCTTTTATGAAAGAGAAATTGAGGTAAAGGGAATTACCAATGGTATAGATTATTTTCAGTACGCACCTGAATATCCGGAAATTTCTCTCCTTCCATATTCAATGAATCCTTTTTGCGGAAAACTGGATGGAAAATTAAAAAACAGGGATTTCTTTCTTTCACTTTGTAAAAATGAAGACCTTTGTGAAGAAAAAACTGATGATAATGAAAAAGTTAAATCTAAAAAAAATCAAAAAATGGAATGTGAAGAAGTCTCCTTGCCAAAAAAAGAAAAATATCTTTCAAATTTTTTACGCTTTGGATTTCTGGAAGCAAGCAGGAAGGCTGTATATTTTGTTTTTCATGGCAGACTGGTATGGCAAAAAGGAATTCATGTTCTTTGCGAAGCAATAAAGGAACTTTTACAATCAAATGATTTTCTGCGTTTTATAATTGTGGGGCAGGGTGATCCACAAATTGAAAAAAAACTTGAAGAACTGGCAGATAATAATCCTGGAAAAATTGTATTTTTTGAAGGCTACAATCATTGTTTACCAAGGCTGGCTGTTTCTCAGGCGGATTTTTCTCTGATTCCAAGCAGCTTTGAGCCATGCTGTCTTGAAGATTTTATTTCCCAGCTTTTTGGAACTCTCCCTCTTGCTCACGCAACAGGCGGATTGAAAAAGATAATAGACGGAGAAACAGGTTTTTTGTATTCTCCAAATACAAAGGAAAGTATTTCTTCCTGCATATTAAAAGCCGCTGAATTAAAGATAAATGACCCTGAAACTATTAAAAATATGATTGTCTGGGCCTCAAATTATGTTAGAACTGTCTATTCCTGGGAATTTGTAACTGAAAAATATATAAAATTATTCAGAGCATTAAAAAAAATATAAAAATAATAAAAAAAAATCAAAAATTTATAAAAAAATATGTTTTTACTGTTGACTATTTTTTTCGTTTAATATAATATAAAACACGTTCGACACGAACAACTTGAATGCTGCTTTAGCTCAGTTGGTAGAGCACGTGATTTGTAATCTCGGGGTCGTGGGTCCAAGTCCTACAAGCAGCTTAATCGGGGAGTTCGCATAGCGGCAATTGCAAGGGACTGTAAATCCCTCCTCTTTCGAGTTCATAGGTTCGAGTCCTATACTCCCCAAAAGGAACCTTTCTGGTTCCTTTTTTTATTTAACTTGCATTTTTAAAATTCTAGTTGGAATTATTTCAGCTGTGGTCCTTGTTTATATAGTTTTTAATTCTGTTTTTTCTAATTCTGGCGGCAAAATATCTTGTGAGCCCTGTAAATTAATTTGACAAATGAAAACTAATGCTTTAAATTAATAAGATATTATTTTTACGAAGGCAGGAAGGCAATGATCGTAAAGTTTTGGGGGGTTAGGGGTTCAATTCCGGCTCCTGTAACTCCCGCTCAGGTTCAGGCAAAAATTACCGCAGCAATTCAAAGAATAACACAAAATGACATTAAGTCACCTGATGCCAGGGAAAAATTTATTGCAAACCTTCCTTCCTGGATTTTTGGAACCACTGGTGGAAATACATCCTGTGTGGAATTGACTTCAAAAGACGGAACAAAAATCCTTCTTGATGCCGGAAGCGGTCTCAGGGAATATGGAAAAAAGGGAAAGAAACCAAAAGATCTTCATTACCACATGATTTTCAGTCATTTTCACTGGGATCATATTCAGGGGCTGCCTTTTTTTGATGCTGCCTATAATCCAAAATCTGTTATAGATATGTATTCCGCTTTTGAAAATTTTGAAGATTTTTTGAGAAGTCAGCAGAAAACACCTTTTTTTCCGCCCTCAGCAGGTTTTGATTCCTTTACAAAAAATATTACTTTTCACAAGGTAAGTCCTTTTGAACCATTTAAAATCGGTAATCTGGATGTAAACCTCTGTAAAATGAATCATCCAGGATCTTCCTATTCT
>JAILKG010000221.1 GCA_024693915.1 Treponema sp. | reverse complement strand
GTAAAGTTTTCTACACCTGCAGCAATTTCTTTTAGGGCAAGAAGAATCTGTTCACTTCCCCCTGCCAGCTGCTGAATAATTTCCGCAATTTCGTCAGAACTCCTTGCTGTTATTTCTGCAGATTTTTTTATACTGTCAAACTTTTCTCCCAGATTTCTTGCATTGTCATAGCCAGTATTAATTTTTTCAGTGGAACTTTCAGAAGCAAGAATCAGGGCATCGGAAGAATGCTGAATTTCAGTAATTTTTTCCTTGATTTCCCGAGTGCCGTCAATAATTCCGTCTGAAAGACGGCGGATTTCATTTGCAACTATGCGGAAGGATTTTCCCGCTTCCCCTGCAGAGCTGGCTTCAAGTTCAGCATTGAAGGCAATAATTTTTGCCTGATCCGCAACATTATTGATTAAAGTAACGATGTCCCAGATATTTTCAATTTTTTCGCTTAAATTTTTAATTCCTTCGATTGTCTGATGGTTGGCATCAAAAATTTCGTGCAGCTGCTTTACATTCTGCTCAATCTGAGCAACACCGGCAGTAACATCGCTGGAAGTGGAATTTGCCACACTGGAAACATCCTTAATTTTTTTTGAGATATTTTCTGAAAGCACATTGGAATCTTCCATGGTAGCAACAATTTCTTTTACGGCCGCACTGGAATCCTGGCTGGTGGCGGCAGTTTCCTTGGTAGACACAACAAGATTCTGTGCTGACTCAAAAAGCTCCTGACCCATTCGGTGTTCATTTTGCTGTGACAATTTAATCTTGTTCATCAGCACAAAAGTCTTTGAATTTATGACTACAAAAATTATAAAAATCAGTTCAATTACAATGATGACTAAAAGGAAAATATATAAGCCTTTATTTCTACCAGCTGAAACAGGAGCGGTTGAAATCAAATACCAGTCGTAGCTTGGAAGATAGCGGATTGCACCGTGAACATAAGACCCCATATTAAAAATATAGACATTGTTCTTTTCTATGGCAATTTCCTTTGCTTTTTTCATTACCAGATCAAAATCTATTTCCTGTCCATAAATCGAATCTATGCCCACCTTGTCTACAAGCAGTCTTTTTTCCAGAGAACCGGTAATTTCCTTTCCTTCGTTAAAGAAATACATAGAAAAATCTTTATTTAAATCTTCAAAACTTTTTTCTGTAAAAGAATCAAGTTCAATTCCGGTACCAGTCATTCCGATTGGATTTTTTTTGCTATCCCTTACCACTGCATTCAGCCAGAGGCAGGTCATATTAAGTTCTGCATTATAGTTTATATTGAAATTATAAATATCCGTTTCATGAAGGGTCATTTTGTACCAGTAATCAGCAGGATTGGAAGGATCTATGGTGTAGGAATATTTCATTCCGTTCCAGAATTCCCTGTCGATATCGTTGGCCCAGAAAACTATATGGGAAGAATAGGCATTCCTGTAGCTTGCAAACTCGGCAAAAGCCCTTTCTTTTTTTGCCTTATCATGGGGATCCACAAAAAAGTCCTGAATTACCGGGGAGGAAGCCATCTTTTTTACAAGAGCAATTTCAGGCTTAAGAAAGTCTTCCATCATTGTACTCTTTCTGGAAACATCTTCATTAAGAATACGGTCAATATTAGAAGACGCCATTGTATGAGAAAGGGCGCTGTACACAGAAAGTGAAGCAACAAGGGATAAAAAGATTAAAATAGCAGGAACAATGACAGCCTTTCGGGCTGCCTTAGTTTTTTTCTCTTTTTTCATAGACTCTCCAAAATATTTTTAATTGATTTTTAATTAATTACAGTTTGATTATCTCACACTTTTTTCAAAAAGCAATAACACTTATTTTTTCCTTCCTGGCAAAAGTAGTATGTATAGAATCTATAATACCTTTGCCCAATTTCCCCCAAAAAAAGACAATAGCATTATGAAAAAGCTTTACAAAAGAAGCGCTAAAGTCTGCGTGCTGTTATTATCCCTAGCTCTCCTTTGCCATATTGTTAAGATCAGAAGAAATTTTCCTTACATTTTCCGCTGAAGAAGAAATATTGTCTGTGGCAACTGTAAAGTTTTCTACACCACCAGAAATTTCCCTTAAAGCAATAAGAATCTGCTCGCTGGCCGTGGTCTGCTGCTGGATAATATCAGAAATTTCATAGGATGATTTTGCAGTAATTTCTGCAGATTTTTTTATGCTGTCAAATTTTTCTTCAAGTCCACGGGCATTTTCATAACCCGCATTGATTTTTTCTGTTCCGCTTTCACTGGTGATAAGAAGAGCATCTGATGAATGCTGAATTTCAGTGATTTTTTCCTTAATTTCCCTGGTTCCGTCAATAATTCCGTCTGAAAGGCGGCGAATTTCATTTGCTACAATTCGGAAGGACTTTCCCGCCTCTCCGGCAGTACTGGCTTCAAGTTCCGCGTTGAAAGCAATGATTTTAGCCTGGTCAGCAACATTATTGATAAGGGTAACAATATCCCAGATATTTTCGATTTTATCGCTTAAATTCTTGATTCCCTCGATAGTCTGCTGGTTGGCACCATAAATTTCATGAAGCTGCTTAACGTTTTCTTCAATTTTAAGAACACCTTCCGAAACATCTGCGCTGGTTGCATTTGCCACACTGGAAACATCTTTGATTTTCTTGGAAATATTTTCTGAAAGAATATTTGAATCTTCCATTGTGGCAACAATTTCTTTTACAGCCGCAGCGGAATCCTGAGATGTAGAAGCAGTTTCCTTAGTAGAAACAGCCAGATTCTGAGCTTCTTCAAAAAGCAGAGCGCCCATTTCCTTTTCTTTTTCCCTGGTCTGATTCATTTCATTCATAATTTCTACCAGTTTATCGGAGAAAGCATTAAATCCTTCTGCAACCGCGCCAATTTCATCCCTGGTTTTAAATTCAATTCTCTTTGTAAAATCAGTACGGCCCTGCATAATTTTGTTTGTATTTTCCTGAATCGTTTCACTGATTTTTCCAAGAGGTTTTAGGGCATTGAACATCAGCAGGAAAATTAAAAGCATAACAATTGCACACACTACCAGATTACATATAATCAGCATTTTTCTGATTTTATTTGCTGACTCATTCAGCTGGGATTTTGGAAGGGCAATTGCAACCGACCAGTTTGTTTTTTCTACAGGAGCATAGAAAATAACATCTTTCTGCCCTTCTTCCACAAAGGAACTTATAGTTGCACTGTCGGCTTTTCCTTCTACCATAGACTTTGCAACAGGAATAATATCCTCATGACCTTCTATTTTGTCGTTCAGGAAATTTTTCTTCATCTGAATTTCCACATTTGGGTGACACATGGCCGTTCCATCACCAGAAAGCATAAAGGCATAGCCTTTGTCACCCAGGGAAAAGAGATTGATTTTATTCTGAATTTTATCGATGAGCTTTACACCAACAAACATTCCCACCTTATAACCCTTTGAATCAAAGGCAGGTTTTACCAGCATGATAGAAACCTTACCGGTAGCTTTTGCAAGTGTAGGGTTTGTAATGTAATAGTCAGCCCCCCTCATCACTTCCTTGAAATAAGCCCTGTCTGAATGATTTCCAGTTCTTCCGGAATCATAAAAAGAATTTCCCGAGGCCGAGATAAAAAGAACATAGTCCAGTTCGCTGGATCTGCGGCTTACAGTTGAAGTCAGCCATTTTCCAATTTCTTCCGGACTTCCAGAGTTATGCACCACATCAGCCTTTGTATAAAAATCCAGCAGATTCAGGTTTTCATCCAGCCAGGAGGTTACATAGGTTGAATAAGAATTTGCGATAATAGAAATATCTGCATTTGCAGTCTTTCTGGATGCTGCACTGATGATATTGCTTGTAACATCAATAAAAATTGCAAACAAAATTGCAATGGAAACACCTGTAGTTAGCGCTAAACGGCGAGTTACACTTTTCTGCATACAATCCCCTTTTTTATAGAACAGCCAGTCAGACTGTCTTTAAAATTATAAATTGAATTTTCTATTTTTCAACATAAAAGTATTGAAGGATTATTCAAGAAATTCATTCAGGCTTTCCAGAGCCCTGGCAGAGGAGTCGAACATTCCCCACTTGTAGTTACCGTAAAGATCTCCTCCCCATACAAAAAAGCCGGAAGCACCAGAAGCCCTGCTTTCATCAATCATGTGCCTGAGAACATTTGCCTGATTAGTAACAGTACCCTTTACATAGGTCTGACCTCCGGAAGCAGAAAGTTCCAGATCTGAATAAGGTTTTCCTGTTGAAGGATCTGTCATGCTTTTGCAGGTACGAATCTGGTATTCAAGATCGGCTTCATCATTCCAGTGGGAAGATGATTCTACAACCATAACCTGAAGGCCGTATTTTTCTTTTTGAAAGGCGATTTTCTTTTTAAGGTCTGAAATTGTCATTCCGCTGCTTTCCCAGGGATAAAAAGAATAACCGATGGCATCAAAGGGAACTTCTGCATTTTTAACAGGATCAAAAAACCAGCTGTCGTCATACCATGGATTTCCCGCAAGATGAAGAAGTATTTTAATGGAAGAATCAAAGCTTCTTACAGCCATAGCCCCAGCCTTCAGATACTTTACCATTCTGTCTGGAGAAAAATTTTCTTCATCTCCATAACTATTTCCTGCCAGAGCAAAGGCAGAAAAATCATTGTTATCATTAGGATTTGAAGAAAGGTGCAGAAGGAGGCCGGAATTTATTTCGTTACCCACCTGAACATAAGAGGGAACTATTCCTGCCTGATTTTTTATGGCAGTAAGAACCTGAGTGGTGTATTCTGAAAGAGCTTTTGCCACTTCATCCTCAGTTTTTAAATTTTTCCAGGCAGCAGGAAGAATCTGGCGGCCGGGATCTGCCCAGGTGTCTGAATAATGAAAATCAAGAAGCAGGGAAAGGCCGGCATTTTTAACCCGGCGGGCCATTTTTACAGTCCGTTCAAGAGAATTATCTCCCGTATTTATGGAAGAATTAAATTGAGAAGGATCATCCCAGATTCTTAATCGGACTGTGTTCACGCCGTGAGACTTTAGGATTTCAAAAAAATCTTTTTCCTTTCCGTCAATGTCCTTCCATTTTACGCCGGCTTCCTCAAAAAAATCCACCTGAGAAGCGTCAAAGCCACGGACAAACTGAGAACCGGAAGAAGAGCCCGGCTTAGAACCAGAAGACTCCGGGGAAGACGAAGCAGCCGCCCCCGCTCCCGACTGACATGACAAAAAGAATAAAGCTACTATAATTGAAGGAAGGATTTTTTTCATTGTGCGTTCTCCTGTGCTAGGTATTCTATAGAGAGATTATAACACAGGCGGAACGATTTACATATAATTGAAAAATAAAATTAAAAATTAAACGTAGAATTCTTCTATCTCGTATTGCTGCAATAAAATAGAAAG
>JAILKG010000220.1 GCA_024693915.1 Treponema sp. | reverse complement strand
TATTTAACATAGCTTGTAAATAAGCTGATAAACTCTCTCCGATGTCCACATAGTGGACGGCGAGTCTTCTGGGTAGCGTTGCTGTTCGGGAGGCTCGTTTTTTTTGTCCCTTTGCTTTTTTAGCCAGACATTTCTTATCTTTTTTTTCATCCGGCATTTTATCAGGAATAAGTAATAATTTGATAATTGATTTTTTTCTGGGCGTATCCGGCCGCTAAAGCAGCCGGTCGGGCTTTTCAGGGTTCCGCTTTCGCTCCAGCCTCTTCACTCGTTCACATGGGTTCACTCGCTCCAGCCTCTTCACTCGTTCACATGGGTTCACTCGCTCCAGTGGCCGGCTTCGCCGCCCTTACAATCCCTTACGTTGTAAGAAGAGCAAGTAGGCAGCGGGGCTCTTCGAGTCCCTTACGCAGGAGCCAAGCAGGCAAGCAGTGGGGTTCTTCGGGTCCCTTACGCTGTAGGAAGAGCAAGAGGGCAACGGGGCTCTTCTGTCCTTGCATTGTGTGGCAAATCCTTCAAATGTTTCATCGAAATAAATGGGTTTTGTTTGTGCCTGCAGACTAAGTGGCGTAGGATATTTGTTCTTAAAAAGTCTGAATTAAGAAAGTTCTTTTGTGCAAAAAAAAAGCACTTCATCAAGAAGTGCTTTTTTGAGCTATGATGGACTCGAACCATCGACAGCCGCCTTAAAAGGGCGGTGCTCTACCACCTGAGCTAATAGCCCATCCGTTCTATCGAACGTGAATATAATATATTCTATTCAAAAAAAAATGTCAATAGCACTTATTTAAAATTTTAATTTTTTTTTACTTTTTTTTAATTTTTTTTTTTGACAGGGCAGGTGATTCTTTCTGCATTTACCAAGTCTTTAATTACCTGTCTCTTATCCGATTTTTTTTGTTTTTATTTTTGCAATATGCTATACTTTTTTTATGGAGCGATTTTGTACTTATTGCAATAAGAATTTTGATTTTCCGGTAAAGGGCCTAAAAGATCTTGATAATCTGGTTTGTCCGGAATGCGGCCGTAAAATCGACAAAAACAGCCGTCTTGTAATCGATGACCAAGAAAATGATCAGAAGGTTGCTAATGTTTTAAGCGGCATTTTTACATTTTTCTGGTTCTTTTATCTTGTGCTATCCCTGCTTGGAATCGGTGCTTATTTCTTAAAATGGTATATGGCATTATATGTGCTAACAGGAATTATTCTTTCTGTTTATACAGTTCAGCTTGTTTTTGGAAGTGCTTCCTTTATTAGCGGTATTATTCTGATTCCTGCAGGGGCAGTGGCAGCCTATCTTCATTTTAAGACTATTCCAGGGGCCTGTCTTGGAATTATGGCAGTCTTTACTTTGCGACACCTTATCCGGGATGTAATCTGGCGTTTAATTATGACTATTGTACGCTTTCTTTCAAAACTGGGAAGATAAATACTTTTTATATAAAACAGAAAGGTTCAAATAAAAAGGCAGGGCTGTGTGTGACCCCTGCCTTATTTTTATCTTTTCTTCTTTTCCATATTACATATTTCTCTAAGCTGGCTTTCTGTTATAACATCAAAGCCCTTTTTCTTAAGGCCATTTATGCTTTCTTCACTAGCATCGTCTTCAACAATTAAAGTTCCAGAGTTTTTTAGGTGGCGCTCAAGAATTCCGCCGTGCTTGTAGACTAGGTTTGCACTTTCTAAGGCTCTGTCTATGTCTCTGTTTATTTTATAGCCAAAGGCAAACTTTTTACCTGAAAGGCGATCTGTAAGTAAAGCCCTGCATTTCTTTCCGTAAAGAGCCTGAATCTGCTTTGTAATTTCTTCCCTGTATTTTTTTTCTTCCCTGGCTTCAATGTATTTGTCCACGGAAAGTTTGACACCCCTGTTTTTTTCAAGCAGGTCTTCAATTTCAAGATTGTTTTCCTGGCAGAGGGCTTTTGCACAGAGCATGGTCATCATGGCATCGTCCTGGCTTTTGTGAGCCTGAAGTTTTTCTGTGTTTACATTTAACTTTTCGCACCATTCAGCAAGACCGTGCTTTTCTCCCTTCATTTCTTCCAGAATTGGTTTTAAATCCCAGGCGGCAAAGTTGATGTAGGGCAGACTGTATCTTTCGCAGGCGCTTACAACAAAGCCCAGATCGTTTGGACTTGCAAAGCCTATAACCCTTCTTTCTGATTCTTCAATGAGTTTTTTTAAAGGCTTGTAAAAGCTTTCAAAATTGTGCTGGGCGCGGAAGTAGTCCTTTGAGTAGGCAAGGGGACACTGATTTTTTGGAGAAAAGAGATACCAGTCGAATTCACATTCCGGGTTCATTACAACATCGTCTGTGTCCAGTACATTAAAATAGCGGTCTGTAAGAACGTAGCCAAAGGAACACATTTTTCCAACTCCGTCAAAACAGTTTGCGCATTCAATATCAAAAAAAAGGTAAGATTTATCCATTTTTAGTTCCTAAAAATTTATTTATAAAGCAAAAAAATTGCAGGAGTTTTTTCTATATCTGGAAAGCCTGATTTTTTCCATTCTGCAATGCTTTTTGTTTTTATGTACTCTTTTTCAGTTGTAAGACCACTTGCTATGCAGAGTCTGGATTCCGCCCTTAATGTATGAATGATTGATTCAAACATCTTCTGATTTCTGTAGGGTGCTTCTATAAAAAGCTGGGTCTGGTCTTCTTTGTAGATGCGGTTTTCAAGGCTTTTTAATTTGCTCTCCCTTTCGTTTGGTTTGGCCGGAAGGTATCCGTTAAAGGCAAAAGACTGGCCGGAAAAACCGCTTGCCATTACTGAAAGAAGAATTGAAGAAGGACCAACCAGAGGGATGACCTTAAGATTTTTTTTGTGAGCCATTTTTACAATTTCGCTTCCCGGATCTGCAACGCAGGGACAGCCTGCATCAGAAATGATACCCATGCTCTGGCCTTTTTCCAGGGGGGCAAGGTAGTTTGTAATGTCTTTTAAGTCGGTGTGCTCGTTCAGTTCCATAAAAGTCAGGGAGTCGATGTCGATTTCTTTATCGAATTTTACCAGAAAACGAACTGCTTCTTTTCTGGATTCTACAATAAAATGCTTTATGTTTTTTACGATTTCCCTGTTGTGTTCGGGAATTACATTTTCCCAGGGGCTGGAACCAAGAGTAACCGGGATTAAATAAAGGGCTGTTTCCATAAAATAATTTTAGCATAAAAAAAAAAAAATCTCTATAAAGGGGATTATACAATTCTACTTGTTTGCAGATGCCCCATATAAGCTTAAAAAAGTTACAGTTTGTGAAAAAGTGTCGGAAATCTTTTCTAAATATTGGAATAAGAGTGATTTTATGTGGATTTGTGTTACCGAACCTGAAAGCGAAGAAAAAGTTTTAGAAGCATTAAAAAAATAAGGCGGCAGAAAAGCGAACATAAAAAAACGCTCAAAAAAATCACTTGATTTTTTTGAGCGTTTATCTTGTTTTTCTTAAAAAAAGTTTTTTATTCTTCTTCGAAGCGGTCAATCTGACGGCCGATTTTTTCAATTGTTTCCCGCATCTGAGAAGAAATTGTTCCCAAAGCAACGCCTGTTTCGTTGATTTTACCTGCACCTATGGTCATTTCGTCCATATTTTCCTTCATTGTGGAAGTTGCTTCCTGAAGATTGTTTACTTCATCAAGTATGGATTTTGAACTTTGTGCCATATCTTCAGCAGAAGCCTGTACATCCATTGTGCTGCTGTTCATGTCCTGAAGGGCATCTGTAATCTGTCTGCTTCTGGAATTCTGTTCTTCCATGGCAGCCTTAATTTCCCTTACAATCATGTCTGTTCGTTCAATTTCGTTTGAAACTGAAGTGAATGCCTGACTTGATTCCTGACTTACGGTAACCATTTCCATGATTGATGACTGAATAAGCTTAAGCTGTTCACCGATTGTACGGGACTGTGTACTGGAAGTTTCGGAAAGCTTTCTTATTTCGTCTGCAACAACTGCAAATCCTTTTCCGGATTCTCCCGCATGGGCGGCTTCAATAGCGGCATTCATGGCAAGAAGGTTTGTCTGGCTTGCAATGTTTGCAATGGCCTGATTTGCTTCCTGAAGCATTTTTGACTGCTGTTCAATTTCGCTAATTTTTTCATTTACAGCTCCCTGTTTCTGGGCTCCTTGTGATGCCTGTTTTTCAAGGTCGCCGAAAGAAGAAACCATCTTTTCTACTGAAGTGTTTACAGAAGAAATATTGTCTATCATGTTTCTTACGGCATCGCTTGCTCTTGAAACTCCTGAAGTCTGAGCCTGGATAAGCTGTTTTAGATTTTCAATGCTGTTTCCTATTTCATTTACATGACCTGCGGCTTCTTTTACGCCTTTGTTCTGATGGGTAATCTGTGAGTGCATGCTTTGGATGTTTGAAAGAATCTGCGTAATGGAACTTGCCGTATCTTCTGCACTTTGTTCCATTTTGTTTCCGTTGGCAGCTAATTCTGCCCTTGAATCAGTAACATCCTGGATTACAGAGTTTATTTTTTCCATTTCAACACTCAGTTTTTCTCCAAGATTTCCAGCTTTTGCTTCGATTGAGTTTACTACGGTGGAAATCACAACAACTGCAATAAGTGCAAGAATAATTGTTATAAGGGAAATAAGAAGGATTCGTTTTTTCAAAAGTCCTGTAAAATCTGCAACAGGTCCTTCAATTACGGAATACCACTGGGTTCCTTTTAAATGCTTTTTGGCATAAAAGTAATCACCTTGAATAAATGCATCTGTGTTTCCGGTAAGAAATTCTTTAGGTGAAATCTGCTTTTTATCCAGATGCGAGTCGTCAAAGTAATTCTTTTCCATGATGGCAGAAGAATCCTTGTGGGTTAGATAAAGTCCTTTTGAATCAACTATGGTTACTTCCGTGTTGTCGGAAAAATGAATGTCGTCCATCATTTCTGTAAGTTTGTTCAGCATAAGGTCTGCGGCAACAACCCCAAGAAGCTGCTTGTCCTTTCCGTATACAGCCTTTGAAAATGAAATACAGAGAATTTCACTTGGATGGGAAACATAAGGTTCGCTTACGCAGATTTCACCTTGTTTCTGAACTGCGCCGGTAAACCATGGGCGGCCTACATGTTCAAAATCTGCAGGAACTTCCCAGTCATCATTTGTAAGAAGGGTTCCGCCTTCAAGGTGAGGTGTTGCCGTTCCGTAATAAATTTCTACGCAAAGGGGATAATGAGGGGCAAAAGCCTTAAGTTGTGAAAGAACATTGTCCAAATCAGGATTTGAAGCTATTGTATCTGCAAGAACATCCAGTGCAAGCTCATGAGGATTAAAGGTTTTTTGAACTTCGTATTCAACTTTGTCATTCAAGTTCATAGCCTTGTCTTCCAGATTTTGATTTATAACCTTATTTGTGATTAAGGAAAAAGATGTGATTGTGAAAATTCCTATTATTGCAAGAGGAATTAAGCCTGTAAGTATAACTGTTGGGGTAAGTTTAATTTTGCTTTTCATTATTTATTGCACTCCATAAGAAAAATTAAAGATACTTTTGCGAAATTTATTGTATTTTATTTTACTGAAAAGTAAAGTTTTTTTTGAAATTATAAAGGCATGCTCAAATTATAGTTTTAGAGATTTACGGTAGCTTTACCATTCTGTTTGACGAATTACTTTATAATGCCCTTGTCCTGTGACTTATGGAAGTTTCTCTTGAAAAAAAAATATATATGGAATAAACTGAAAGGAGTTTATTGTTCGCCGCGGCTTAAACTTTTGGAATTTCACGGCGGATCGCGGGCTTCTTGGTTAAAGGTGCACGGGTACACACAAATAGAATTAAGGTAACTTTAAGAAATCCTGTTAAAGAGGGGGCTTGGGGGATTTTCCCCCAGGAGAATGGGGTGGAGTGAAGACACTTTTTGTGGCTGAACCCAGGGGAAAGGCTTTTCCCCTTTAACTTGATTTTATTTGTGTGAATCTGTGCTTAATCTTTTTTCTTGCGATCTAAAAGAAAGAATTTTTGACATAAAAGAGGAAAAAAATGTCAGTAGAAAGAGTAACTTACAGACTCGGTGACGCCGATTTGATCCTTGAAACAGGAAAAATCGGTAAACAGGCAAACGGTTGTGTTTACGCTCAGTGGGGCGGAGCTGCCGTAATTGCTACAATCTGTGCTTCAAGCGCAGTAACAGAAGGACAGGACTTTGTTCCTGTAACAGTTGAATACAACGAAAAATTCTATGCCGCAGGTAAAATCCCTGGCGGTTTTGTAAAGCGTGAAGGACGACCAAAGGATAAGGAAATTCTGGTAAGCCGTCTTATTGACCGCCCAATGCGTCCGCTTTTTGAACCAAGCTTTGGACACGAACTTCAGATTGTTCCAACTTGTGTTTCTTGTGACGGAGTTCACACTCAGGATATTCTTGCAGTTCTGGCTGCCAGCGCTGCAACTTGTATTTCTGATATTCCATTCCACGGACCAATTGCTGCCTGCCGTATCGGTTATCTGAACGGTGAATACATCGTAAACCCAACTTTCAAACAGATTGAAGAAGGCGAACTTGAAATCGTTGTAGCCGGAACAAAAGAAGGCTTTACGATGGTAGAAGGTGGTGCCAACGAAGTATCTGAAGAAGTAATGCTTGGTGCTTTGGAAAAGGCACAGGGCTTTATCACAGAAATGTGTAAGCTCCAGGAAGAACTTGTTAAGAAGGCTGGAAAGGAAAAACTTCCTTTGAACCCTCTTGATGTAAGCCTTGCAAATGCAGAAGCAATCGAAGC
>JAILKG010000208.1 GCA_024693915.1 Treponema sp. | reverse complement strand
GTATCTGAAGCTATTAAAAAGAGTGTTGACCGTGCTAAAAGAAACCTGGTTAATATGCCAATGAAGAACGGTACAATTCCTCATGAAATTATTGGAAAATACAAGAGCTCTTCAGTTCTTCTTAAGCCTGCTTGTTCGGGTACTGGTATCAAAGCCGGTGGTGCCGTTCGTGCAGTAATGGATGCTGTTGGAGCAACTGATATTATTTCCAAATCATTGGGTTCAAGCTCTTCTGTAAACGTTGTTCGCGCAACTTTCAATGCAATCGAAAATCTTATGGATGCAAAGAAAATTGCTGCTGGACGCGGAAAAACACTTGACGAGTTGTGGGGTTAAACTATGGCAAAGGCTAAACAAATTAAGGTTACACTTGTAAAAAGTACAATCGGACAGAAGCCTGCCAAAGTTGCAACTGTTCGCAGTCTCGGTCTGAAGAAAATCAATTCTTCAGTAATCCATGAAGAAACAGATGCTATCAAAGGAATGGTAGCAACTGTTGCACACCTTGTAACTGTAGAGGAGGTAAAATAATGTCAGATTATAATCCAATTCTTAGTGCTCCACAGGGTGCTAACAAAAAGCCAAAACGCGTAGGCCGTGGTTCTTCTTCAGGACTCGGTACAACTGCCGGAAAAGGTAATAAAGGTCAGCAGTCACGTTCAGGTGGAAAAGTTTACGTAGGTTTTGAAGGTGGACAGATGCCACTTTACAGACGCGTAGCTATCCGCGGATTTTCAAACTATCCTTTCAAGAAAGAATATGTTTGCATCAATGTAAGCACTCTTGAAAAGACATTTGAAGACGGCGCAACTGTAGACAAAGAATCTTTGAAGAACAAAGGCTTTATTTCAAAGACAAACAACACACTTGTTAAGGTTCTTGGTGATGGAGAAATCACAAAGAAACTTACAGTTGTAGTTGATAAAGTTTCTGCTTCTGCTAAAGCTAAAATTGAAAAGGCTGGCGGTTCAGTAACTGTTGCTGAAAAAGCTGAAGAAAAAAAGTAGGTGACGGAGTTACAACATGGCAAGCAATCCAATTGTGAATATGTTTAAAGTAAAGGAACTTCGCGGCCGTCTGCTCTTTACATTGCTTATTCTTGCAGTGTTCCGTCTTGGAAGTGTTCTTACAATTCCAGGAATCGACGCAAATGTGCTGTTCAGTTACTTTAATGACTTGGCAAGCCAGAATAAAAATGCGTTTGCAAGTTATATGGACTTCTTTGTAGGTGGTGCATTCTCTAACTTCTCAATTTTCATGTTGGGAGTTATGCCTTACATTTCTACACAGATTATTATGCAGCTTGCTGTGATTATTTTCCCATCACTGAAACGTGCAGTTCAGGAAAATGGCGGTCAGCGTAAAATGACCCAGTGGATTAGGGTAGGAACCGTACTGGTTTGTATTATTCAGTCTTATGCGGTAACAGTTTACGCAGGCAGCATTCCTGGCTGTATTATGATTGATCCAAGATGGAAGTTTAACATTCTTGCAATGTTAACTGTAACTACAGGTTCTATGGTAACTGTATGGCTTGGTGATCAGATTACTGCTAATGGTATCGGTAACGGCATCTCTATGATGATCTTTGCCGGTATCGTTGCACGTCTTCCTAATGCTATTGTTGAACTTGTTAAGAAAGTTGCTGATGGCGAAATCCAGCTGGTTTTCGTTATCGTAGTTCTTATCATGTTTGTTGCTATTATCGCTCTTGTAGTATATGAAGAATCCGGAGAAAGAAAAATTCCAGTTCATTACGCAAAACGTGTTGTTGGAAGAAAAATGTACGGTGGACAGAACACTTACATTCCTTTCAAAGTAAATCCGTCTAACGTAATTCCTTTGATTTTCGCTTCTTCTGTTCTTACATTGCCACTTCAGCTTGTATCAATGATTGGAAATAACCAGAACTCTGCAAGGTGGGTAGCTCGTTTATCAGCTATTCTTACACCGAACGGTCTCTGGTACAATATTTTACTTGTTGTTCTTATCGTTTTCTTTGCATACTTCTACACTCAGGTAACACTGAACCCTACAGAAATTGCAAAGAATATCAGGGAAAACGGTGGTTCTATTCCTGGAGTAAGAATCGACAAAACTGAAGAATATCTTCAGAAAATATTGAACCGGTTGATATTACCTGGTTCATTGTTCCTTGCATTTATAGCAATCGTACCGACTATAGTGCAGAATCTTTTTGGTTTCCCTCAGTCAATTTCTATGTTGATGGGTGGTACCTCGCTTATCATTATGGTAGGTGTTGATTTGGATACGATGAGTCAGATAGAAGCTCTTCTTAAAATGCATCATCAGGACGGACTTACAAAGAAGGGTAAAATTAGATCACGAAATCTTTAGAATTTTGTGAAAAGTAGTAGAAAAAGATTGAGAATTTGTATATAGTATCGTTCACCGAATTGTCTCTCATTGCGAGGTGCTAAGATTCGGTGAAATACAAATTCTCAGGGGGTCTTTCATGAAAGTACGAACCAGTGTAAAGCCTATCTGCGATAAGTGTAAGGTAATTAAAAGAAACGGTATTGTTCGTATCGTTTGCACAAATCCTAAACACAAGCAGAGACAGGGTTAAGGAGTAACAGATGGCTCGAATATCGGGAGTTGATATCCCAAATAAACACTTATGTGTTGCTTTAACTTACATTTATGGTATCGGTCGTTCTGCAGCTGCAAAGATTTGTGAAGAAGGTAAGCTTGATCCAATGATGATGGCTAACGATCTTACACAGGAACAGCTCGCAACAATTCGCGATATCATTGAAAAGAATTTCAAGGTAGAAGGCCGTCTCCGCTCAGAAATCGGTCTTAATCTTAAGCGCTTGATGGATATTGGCTGCTATCGCGGTCTTAGACACAAGAGAGGTCTTCCAGTTCGTGGTCAGAGAACCAGAACTAACGCTCGTACTCGCAAGGGTAAGAAGAAGACTGTTGCTAATAAGAAGAAGGCTTAAGGCGGAGGAAACTAATGGCTACAGCTAAAAAGCGAAAGGAAAAGAAAAGCGTATACGAAGGTAATGTTTACATTCAGGCTACGTTTAATAATACTATCGTTACAATTACAGACTTGAAGGGAAATGCGATTTCATGGGCCTCTTCAGGTGGACTTGGATTCCGTGGAGCAAAAAAATCAACTCCATTTGCTGCACAGACTGTTGCTGAAACAGCTGTTCAGAAAGCAGCAAGCTACGGTTTGCGCGAAGTACACGTTTTTGTAAAGGGACCTGGAATGGGACGCGAAAATGCAATCCGTTCTTTAGGTGCTATGGGGCTTAAAGTTAAATCTATCCATGATGTAACTCCAATTCCTCATAACGGATGCCGCCCTCGCAAAACTCGTCGTATGTAGTTTTGAATCGGTTTTTGGTGTTGAAATCCAGTTTGCCGGATAAATGGCAGACTTGTATTAACTTTAGTTAATAATGAAGTTAAAGGGCAATTTTTTTTGTTCTTAGTAAAGGAGTTCTGATGGCTCGCAAAAATCTGCTTAAAGGTTTTAAGAAACCTAAGGGTATTACATTTGAGCATCTTGAGACTAATCCGAATTACGGAAAGTTTACAGCTAGCCCATTTGAAACAGGATTTGGTACAACTGTAGGAAATACATTGCGCCGTGTTTTACTGTCTTCTATTCAGGGATACGCAGTTACTTCTATTCGTGTTACATCCTATGATGCTGACGGTGTTCCTCATGTTATTTCCAGCGAATTTGAAGCTATTCCAAATGTATCTGAAGACACTCTGGAAATAATCAATAGTTTGAAACAGATCCGATTGCGACTCCTTAATGACGTAGAGCAGGAAACTATACTTTACGAATTTGAAGGTCCGGGAGAGGTGAAGAGTCAGGATCTTGCCAGAGAAAATCAGGTAGAAGTAATGACCAAGGATATGCTCCTTTTCACAATGATGGAAGGTGCTAAACTTGAGATTGAAATGCAGATTGATTTGGGAAGAGGCTATGTTCCTGCTGAAGTAAATGAGCACTATATCGAAGTTTTGGGAACAATTCCAATCGATGCAATATTTACTCCAGTTCCAAAGGTAAAATATTCAATTGAACCATGCCGCGTTGGTCAGAGAAATGACTACGATAAGCTTGTTCTTGAGATTTGGACAGATGGAACAATTTCACCAGAAAATGCATTAGGTGAAGCTGCGAAAATTGCAAGAGATCATTTTTCAATTTTTGTAAACTTTAATGATGATGATGTCATCGGTAGTGATGAAAGCGATGAAGAAGATGCTAGAATTAAGGAAACCCTTAATACTCCAGTTGAAGAACTTGAGCTTTCAGTTCGCTCTTCAAACTGCTTGAAGAATGCGAATATTCACACAATCGGTGAATTGACTAAAAAGACAGAAGATGACCTGGCCAAAACAAGAAACTTTGGTAAGAAGAGCCTTGCAGAAATCAAGGAAAAACTTCAGGAATGGCATCTTACACTCGGTATGACAGATTATAGTCATTTGAAGAGTGCTGTTAACTTAACAAAGCAGAAGGAAGAAACAGATGAATCATAGAAATGGTTTTAATCCGCTTTCAAGAACAACAGCTCATCGTCGTGCAATGTCACGTAACATGGTAACTTCACTCTTTAGATTTGAGAGAATTACAACTACAAAGTCAAAGGCTCTTGAAGTTAGGAAAGCTGCTGAAAAATTGATTACAAGAAGCAAGGTTGATTCTGTACACAACCGCCGCGAAGCTGCAAAATTTATCCAGGATGAAAAAATCCTTAATAAATTGTTTACAGAAATCGGACCTCGTATGAAAGAAAGAAACGGTGGTTATACACGCGTTCTTAAACTTGGTTATCGACAGGGCGATGCCGCTGATATGGTAATTCTTGAACTGGTTGATTTTAAGCTTGATGCTGAAAAACCTGCTGAAGAAGAACCAAAAGCAAAGGCAAAAAAGCCAGCTGCTAAAAAAGAAGCTGCTAAGGCAGACAAGGAGTAGTTTATGTCAAAGAACCATCGTGGCTCCGGTATCCGAAGCTTGCCTAGTCATGGAAGAGGAACTTGCGCTATCTGTAAAAAAGACAGCATTAAAGTTCTTTACGAACAGTCCGTTGACGGACAGACAGTTAAAATCTGTAAGTTCTGCAATGCAGCACTTAAGAATAAAGCAAAAGCTGCAAAACCTGAAGCTGCTGCAAGCGAAGCAACAGCTGCTGAGTAATAATACTTACTAAGGTTTGTTAACCGCTCCACTATTGCTGGGGCGGTTTTTTTATTTTCGAGTCTTTTTGTTTTCTCTTCTGGGTAGCCGCCGACAGGCTTTACTTCTGATAATTCTTTGTATATTGAAAGCATCATACCTTTGTTCCAGTCCTAGTAGGCAACCATTTTTATATAATTCTTTTGTCTATCTTTATAAATAAATAGCCTTAATTTCGAGTTTTATAATTTCAATTCAAAATTGGCTCTCGGCGTGAACGCGCCAGCAAAAAACGGCAGACCGCTTCGCGGTGGCTGAGTATTTTTTGTGTCGCAACCACGACTACGCCAATTTTTATTTTACAGTTAGATAACTCGACATTGAGGTTAAATAGAAATTTGAGACTCATTTACTAAACTTATAAAATTAGATAAAATAAAAGAAAAAGTGTGTAGTAGATTTCTTTTACTGCACGGAATCTTTTGGAGGATATTATGAAAAAGATTTTTGGTCTTGCATGTGCTTCTCTTTCTCTTCTGGCATTTTCTTGTGCAAAAACTGAGAGTGACACTGTAAAAATTGGTGGAATCGCACCACTTTCTGGAAACGTTGCAGTTTATGGTGTTGAATGTAAAAACGGTATCGATCTTGCTGTTGAAGAAATCAATGCAGCTGGTGGTATCAATGGAAAGAAAGTAGAATTCATCTGCGAAGATGATGAAGGTTCTCCTGATAAGACTGTAAATGCTTTTAAAAAGCTTACAACAAAAGACGGTGTAAAAATCATAATCGGTTCTTTAACAAGTGGTTGTACTCAGGCTATTACAACTTTGAGCCAGGCTGGAAAAGTTCTTCAGATTGCTCCTGCTGCAACAGCTTATTCAATTACTGATGCAGGAAACTATATTTTCCGTGCCTGCTTTATCGATCCATTCCAGGGAACTGTAGGTGGTAAATTTGCTGCAGCTAATCTTGGATGTAAGAGAGCCGGAATTCTTTATGATATCGGAAATGACTACTCTGTAGGTTTGACAGACAACTTTAAGGCAGCTTTTACTGAAAATGGTGGTGAAATCGTTGCAGTTGAATCTTACGCAACTGGTGATAAAGATTTTAATGCTCAGCTTACAAAAATTAAGAGCGCTAATCCAGATATTGTTTACCTTCCTGATTATTATGGAACAGTTGCTTTGATTGCAAAGCAGCTTCGTGCTCAGGGAATCGACTGCCCTATCGTTGGTGCAGACGGCTGGGATGGTCTTACAGGAAATGCAGGTGATGAAGTTTTGAATGGATATTATTCAAACCACTATGCTGCTGATTCTACAGAAGAAGCTGTTCAGAAGTTTGTTTCAAGCTTTAATGAAAAATATGGAAAAGAGCCAAACTCATTTGCAGCTCTTGGATATGACGCAGTTTACATGCTGAAAGATGCTATTGAAAAAGCAGGAACAAGTGATGTTCAGAAGGTTCGTGAAGCATTTGAAGCTACAGACGGAAACTATGTAACAGGTCATTTGACTTTTGATGCTCACAGAGACCCTGTAAAATCTGCCGTAATGCTTGAAATCGTAAAAGCAGCAGACGGAAAAATTGCAACTGCTTACAAGGCTACTGTAAATCCGTAAGTTGAAAAATGGATTAAAGGCTTTTTAAGTCTCTTTCTTATGTGAAAGAATCCCCCTTCAGGAACTTTTTAAGTTTGGGAGGGGGATTTTTTTTATAAAAATAGTATGCGCCCGGGCGTGGAAGGGGGCTTAAGGCGAATGCCTTGAGCCGTAGGCCGAAATGTTATATTAATTTTTTCTTTTTGAGGGATGTAAAATTGGCATCGAGTGTTTTTTTATTTATGAAAATAATGGAGGCCTACCGACCGTGGGGGTAGCCCTGGAAGGCCCGTGGGAGAATGAGGGGGATGTAAAAAAAATGTAATGGGGAGGGAGAGCTTTGTAAAAGTGATAGAATCCCTTTTAAATAAAAGATTTGACCCATCCCCGTTTGGCGCCCGAAAAAGAAAAAAGAAAAGTCACGATTAAATTATAATTGTTTAAATAAAAGTTTGTGCTATTATTTAAAAGTTATGGAAAATAAAAAAAATTATTTTAGAGAATTGAATACCCGGGTGATGAACGATACTCAGAATTTGTGCTTTAAGATTAATTGGCTTAGAAACTCCATAAGAAATTCCATCAATAATGAAAGGGTGATTTTTGGGACCGATGAAATTTCCCCGGGAACTTTTGGAAATGCCGGAAGAGAAAAAAATAACGAAATGAAAATTCTTTTGTCGACCCAAAGAACTTTTGAAGCGGCCATGAAATATAAGGGTAAAAAAATTGCATGCCTTGATTTTGCAAACGCCTATTCTGTGGGAGGCTCTCCCTGGACTGCAGGGGCACAGGAAGAGAGTATGTGCAGGATTTCCACTTTGTATCAGTGTATTTATGCCCAGAAGGAAACTTTTTATGAAAAACATATCCGGGATTTTGAGGCTGGCTGTCTGGATGAAATGGGAAATGACGATATTATTTATGTTCCGGATGTAACAGTGTTTAAAAGCGACGAGTCTGAACCTGAACTTATGAATGAGGATGACTGGTTTTTAACTGATGTAATTGTTAGTGCGGCTCCGGAACTCTGGAAGGGAGTCTGTCCTGAAAATTACGAGGAAATTATGACTTCGAGAATTAAGAGGATTCTGGATGCTGCGGATTTTTCTGGTGTTCAGGTTCTTGTGCTGGGTGCTTTTGGTTGCGGCGCTTTTTGTAATCCTCCTGAAAGTGTTGCAAGGATTTTTGCCAGTTTGATAAAAAATTATGGCTTTGAGACTGTGGAGTTTGCAGTATTCTGCAGGGAAGATAAAAGAAATTTTGAAATTTTTAGAAGGGTTTTTGAAGAAAGCAAAGTGATTTTTTAGCCACAAAGAGTAGCTGGCACAAAATAGAGCATTTTTTGGAGCCGGCGGCCTACCATGTTTTTTTTCACAGTTTCTTTATAATGCCTTTGCTTTGGGATAGCGCCATAGTTCAGGGCAAACGCATTATTGATTCTATGCATAAAAAAGTTGGAATGGGGAAGCATGCCGCGGACAAAAAAGACTCTGTTTGTGGTTGCCGCGAAAGCGGCATACAATAGTTCCATAGCCACAAACAGCGTCTAGCGCATTAATGCGCGTTTTTTGGAGCCGGCGGCCTACCATGTTTTTTTTCACAGTTTCTTTATAATGCCTTTGCTTTGGGATAGCGCCATAGTCTAATTGAAAAAATAAGGAAATTTCTATATAATTATAGAATGTTTCGTTTATATGTAGAAAGAAGACCTGGTTTTGAAAACGAGGCTTTGAGCTATTTTTCTAGTTTTAAGAATTTTTTGGGAATTTCGGCTGTAACCGGAGTTCGTTATTTGAATCGTTACGACGTTGAAAATGTAGGGGAGGCTGTTGGAAAAGCCAGTGCTACCCGTATTTTTTCTGAACCACAGAGCGATTTTGTTTATTACGACAAGGTAGATGTTTCTGATGACGAAACTGTTATCGTCTGGGAATATCTTCCTGGCCAGTATGATCAGAGGGCTGATAGTGCTGAACAGTGTCTTTCTCTTTTGAGAGCTGATTTTGCAAAAAATTGTAAGGTTGGAACTGAAGCTCCTAGAGTTCGATGTGCCAGAATGGTTATTCTTAAAGGCAAACTTTCTGCTTCTGATGTTGAAAAAATTCAGAACTATCTTGTAAATCCTGTAGACAGCCGTCTTACTGATAATTCAATTCCTGAAACTCTTGAAATCAAGTCTGAAAATCCTGGGGATATTCCTGTGGTTGAAGGATTTATCGGCTGGAATGAAGATGAACTGGAAGCCTATCGCCAGAAGATGGGGCTTGCAATGGACAAGGCTGACATTAAATTCCTTCAGGACTATTTTGCAGGTGAAAAAAGAGATCCTACTGAAACTGAAATCAGAGTTCTGGATACTTACTGGTCTGACCACTGCCGTCACACAACCTTCCTGACTGAACTTAAAAACATTAAGATAGAGGACGGACCTTACGCTGCTGAGATTAAACGTTCTCTGGATAAATATACCGACATTCGTACTGAAATGTACGTTGGCAGAAATGACAAGCCTGTTTGCCTTATGGATATGGCCGTTATCTGCATCAAATATCTTAGAAAACATGGAAAACTGGACGACCTGGAAGTGAGCGAAGAAAACAATGCCTGCTCAATTTACATGGACGTTCACTATACTCACGACAAAAACGGAAAGAGCTGCGATTCTACTGAACGCTGGCTTTTGATGTTCAAAAACGAAACTCACAATCATCCTACTGAAATTGAACCATTTGGTGGAGCTGCTACCTGTATTGGTGGTGCAATACGTGACCCTCTTTCTGGAAGAAGCTGGGTTTACCAGAGTATGCGCGTAACCGGTGCTGCAGATCCAACTGTTCCTCTTTCTGCAACAAGAAAGGGTAAGCTTCCTCAGGTAAAAATCTGTCGCGAAGCGGCCCAGGGCTTCTCTTCTTATGGAAATCAGATTGGTCTTACAACCGGTCAGGTAAGCGAAGTTTATCATCCGGGATATATGGCAAAACGAATGGAGCTTGGAGCTGTAATCGCTGCTGCTCCTGAAAATATTGTAATGCGTGAACGCCCTGAGCCGGGGGATGTAATCATCCTTCTTGGTGGCGGAACAGGCCGGGACGGTATCGGTGGTGCTACTGGTTCAAGTAAGGTTCACACAGAAAAATCTGTTACAACTGCTGCTGCTGAAGTTCAGAAGGGAAATGCGGTTGAAGAAAGAAAGATTCAGCGTCTTTTCAGAAAGAAGGATGTTAGCCTTATGATTCGCCGCTGTAACGACTTTGGTGCAGGTGGTGTTTCTGTTGCCGTTGGTGAACTTGCACCTGGTCTTGATATTAACCTTGATTCTGTTCCAAAAAAATACGAAGGTCTGAACGGAACTGAACTTGCAATTTCTGAAAGCCAGGAACGAATGGCTGTAGTTGTAAGAAAAGGTGATCAGGAACGCTTTATTGCTGAAGCAGAAAAAGAAAATCTTCAGGCTGTAAAAGTGGCTGATGTTACAGATTCCAACCGTCTGGTTATGAAGTGGCGTGGAAAGGTAATCGTTGACATTGCAAGGGAATTTCTTGATGCCGCTGGTGCCCACCACGAAGCAGATGCCTTTATCGAAAGTCCTGCAAAACAGGAAGAAAGCCCTCTTGTGAACGCTCTTGATTCTGTAAAGGCTGTTCTTGAAGAAGGAAAAAATAGTGAAGTTTTGAAGAAAGCCTGGCTTACAAATATGAATGATCTTGCCTGTGCTTCTCAGCGTGGTCTGGGCGAACGCTTTGATGGTTCAATCGGTTCGTCTACAGTTCTTTTCCCTTATGGTGGAAAATATCAGTGCACTCCTGAAGCAGGTATGTGTGCAAAAATCCCTGTTGAAACTCCTCTTGAAACAAGTACGGTCAGCCTGATGGCTTACGGTTTTGATCCTAGAGTTGGACAGTGGTCTCCATGGCACGGTGCAGAAGTTTCAGTTCTTTCTTCACTTGCAAATATCACTTGTATGGGAGGAAAGGCCTCTTCCTGTCGCCTGAGCTTCCAGGAATTCTTTGGCCGGGCTGTAAGCGAAAAGACCTGGGGTTATCCAACGGCTGCCCTTCTTGGTTCTATCGATGCCCAGGTAAAAACTGGATGTTCAAGTATCGGCGGAAAGGATTCAATGTCCGGAACTTTTGAAGAAATCAACGTTCCTCACACTCTTGTTTCTTTTGCCGTAACTCATGATGATGTAAAAAATGTTACAAGCGGTTCTTTCAAAAAAGCAGGCAGCGAAGTTTACCTTGTAACAGTTCCATATTCTGAAACTCTGGCTCCTGATTTCTCTGTATTCATGAAGAATTCAGAAAAACTTTATGCCCTTAATGCAGAAGGAAAAATTAACGCCATGTATCCTGTAAAGGCTGGTGGTATTGCTGAAGCTGTAACTAAAATGGCAATGGGAAACAGAATCGGTATGAAAATCGAAAACATTCCTTATTCAGCAACTTCAAAAGGCTACAGAGCAGACGGTGTTTATTCTGTAAAAGATTTGTTCACACCTCTCTATGGTTCTATCATTGTAGAAGCAAAGGAAGGATTTAAGATTTCTGATTTTGAAGACGGCAGCTGCTGTAAACTGGGTTACACAGTTGAAGATAAAGTAATTGAAGTTGCTGCAGAAAATGTTCCTGGCTGCAAAATCTCTCTTGAAGAAGCAGAGAAGACTTGGGAAGAAAAACTTGCTGGTGTATTCCCACCTGTAAGCGGAGCAAAAGAACAGCCTGCTCTTCCTGAATTTGCCCTTGGAATTCACAAGTCTTTGAGCGACATAAGAAAGAATCCTGTTTTTGCAAATCCTGTAAGAAAACCAAGAGTTGTAATTCCAGTATTCCCTGGAACAAACTGTGAATTTGATATGGCCCGCGCCTTTAATCTGGCAGGGGCAGAAACAAAGACTGTGGTTCTTGCTAACAAAACTCCTGCAATGCTTGAGGCTTCCCTTGCAGCCTTCCAAAAGGAACTGAAAGAAGCCCAGATTCTTGCTCTTGCAGGCGGTTTTAGTGCCGGTGACGAGCCTGATGGTTCTGCAAAATTTATTGCAAACTGTCTGAGGGAAGGCCGGGTTTCTGAAGAAATCATGAAACTTTTGAAAAATAGAGACGGACTTGTTCTTGGTATCTGTAATGGTTTCCAGGCTCTTGTAAAAACAGGTCTTGCAATGTACGGTGAGTTTGTAGACATGAAGGACGATATGCCAACCCTTACCTTCAACAAAATCGGTCGCCATATCAGCCGAGTTGTTCGCACAAGACTGGTAAGTGCCGCAAGTCCATGGGCTCTGGATCCAACTGTAATTGATCCAAGACTCCACCTTGTTCCAATCAGCCACGGAGAAGGACGCTTTGTTTGTGACGAAAAGACCGGAAAGGCTCTTTTTGAAAAGGGACAGGTTTTCACTCAGTACGTTGATGAAAATGGAAGACCAGCTGTGAGCGAGCCTGATAATCCTAACGGTTCTATTTTTGCAATCGAAGGTATTACAAGCCCTGATGGTCGTGTTCTTGGAAAGATGGGGCACAGCGAGCGAACAATCGGAACTGATTTGAACGGTGCAAGCCTTGACCTTATCAAGAATATCGCCGGAAATCCTCTGGATAACCCAAGCGAGAATTCCTGCGAAAACGTATTCCGTGCTGGCGTAAGGTACTTCAAATAAACTACAGCATAAAAGCCGGAGCTTTCCCTATACCCTGCTGACTGCGGGCAGAAGAAAAATCCGGCTTTTTCAATACAAAAGAATAGGAAAAAATATGAAAAAGAATGGATTTATTGGATTTTTCACACTTTCTCTTTGTTTACTTTCCCTTAGCCTTGCTTCCTGCGGTGGTAAGAAAGATGCAAACGGATGGTATACAAATTTTGATGACGCTAAAAAAGCGGCTATGGCAAAAAACAAGAGCATAGTTCTTTTTGTAAATTCTATTTACGATGACGAAACTACTGCTGACGGAGTAAAGCTTTTGACTCAGACAAATGAGTTTACAAGAGCTGTATCTGAAGATTTTGTCTGCCTTCATTTTGATTTTACAACTATCCCTGAAATTATGGGAAAGAGTATGGAAGGTCTTACCGGCAAGGAACAGAAAGAGCTTGAAAAAAAACAGAGGGCTCTTAAAGAACAGTTTGCCTATGCAGATATGTATGCTGTTCGTG
>JAILKG010000190.1 GCA_024693915.1 Treponema sp. | reverse complement strand
TTTCCTTCATACATAATTGTGAAATTTCCAAAAGTTTTGACTTCCAGATGTTTTTTCTGTTTATTGATAAGAAGAAGGTGCTTTTTTTCTATACGGCGCTTATAAAGGGAAAGACAGAAAATCAAAAAAGATACCAGAATCGTATCGGCAAGACCCGTAGGGCCAAAACTTTCCAAAATTCCAGGTGCTATAACGGCTGTAGAAACAGTAACTACAAATAAAAAAGGTATTGGAGAAAAGGAAAACATGAAAAGAGCCAAAAATCCCGAAAGTACGCAGATTAAAACACCGTTAAAACGCTGGTCAAGAATATAAAAATTATATATACCCACAGAAAAAGCTGTAAAAATTAATAAATAAACTGTTATATTTTTATACAGAAAGTTAAGCGGGGCGCGCCTTTCCTTCCTGACTGAAAATCTTTTTGAATACAGAGAGAAAAGAGAGGAGAATAAACCGATAATTGTAAAAATTCCAAAATATATCAGAGATACAAAATATTTTTCCAGTTCAGAATGATGAATAAAAATAATTGCAACTAAATCTAGTATACCAACAAAGAAAAGCATTGAACCTATTACAAGACTGTGAATTCTATTTGTTTCTGAAAAATCCCCTAGATCCTGCAGAGGGATATAGTAGTTATTACGGTAAAAATCAGCAATTTTTTTTATCATCTTCATTCAAAAATTATAACATGGCACATATTATTTTGTCATTCATATTTTGTGCTGATTTCGTACTGTTTTTTATAAATTTGTGCTGTTATTCTGCAAATTTGTGCTGATTCCGTTCTGTTTTTTTTTGTATTTTGTGCTGATTCAGTGCTAGGCAGGCTATATGATTTTATCATTATCGGGATATGTCTAAAAGAATAAAACTTATTAGTCATATCCGCAGGAGGTAAAAATATGAAAAAGAGTCGATTTGCATTAATGACAGCACTAGCCGCATTACTGACAATTGGATTCATCGGATGTTCAGAACCAGAATCAGCAACCACTTCTGGTACTGACACACCATCACAGCCGGAAACTCCGGTTACACCAGATGTTCCAGGTTCTACATTCCAGGAACAGATTAACAATGCAAAAGAAGGTGCAACGGTTACTTTGAATGCTTCTCTGGCTTCTGCCGGAAAAGAACTCACAATTACAAAAGCTTTAACTGTTGACGCAAACAACATTGAAGGACTTTCAGTTACAGTTTCTTCAGATGTTGCAAACCAGGTTGTTTTCAAAAACTTTAAGAAAGCAAAATTTGACATTATTTCGCCTGTAAATCGCTCAATTTCAAGAGGTGATGAAAGTCCTGAAGGAGAAGGCTCTTTTAAGAAATTTGGAGATGAAGCTCTTTCTCTCAAACTTGAAAGATGTTCTATAGAAGAATTGAGCACAGTTTCTGATCTGGCACTGTTTATGGGTAGCGGAAATGATAAATCGGTTATCGACAGTTTGATTCTTAACAAAGGTGCAGAAGACTTTACCTTCATAGAATTCGACGAAAGCGACACGGAGACTGCTGATAAATCTTTAGTAAAGGATTTGAAGATTGAAGATGGAGTTAAGGAAATTAATCTTATTGGCGGTACTTTTGACGATGTTAATTTTGCAGCTGATTTCTCTGATAAAGTAGACTTTAAATACGACAAGGAATTTGGCGACCAGTTGAACTTTGAAGATAAAGAAAAGTTCCTGGAAGGTGACAAAGTAGAGGCCAAGGACATTGCCCTTGCTGACGACTATGTAGAAGCTGATTATGATGGTCTGCAGACTGGCTACTTTATGTTCACAATGAGCAAAGATGATTTTATGTCATTAAATGGTTATATGGACATTTTGTTCCTAACCAACGCGCAGGCAGATGCATGGGTTAACGGTGGATTTGATGAAAGTGTTACATTTGAGTCACCAGCTTATGACATGTCATTGATGGGACCTTTCACAGTAGAGACAGCAGAAGACGGCTCTATTGAAGACGGACTTTATGCAGTTTACGGCTCATCTAAAACTTACCGCAACTACTTTACCCCGGATAATTACAGAAGAATCACACTTGAAAAATATATGACATACAGTAAGGAAGCTGTTGTTGTAGAAATTAAGGGTGATGTTGCAACAATTTACGTAAACAAAGGTGCAATCCGCAAGTCAGATCTTCTTATGTGTTCAGGCTGGAGAAAAGATACTACAGATGATGATGTAACCGGAACATGTGAAGGAGGTACAAAACTTTCAGAAGTCAGCCTTAAAGGTTACTACCCTTACTTTGCTATAGGAATGGATACTTATAGAGGTGACGAATCAACATTATTCAGTACATTGTCCTATACTCCAATAAGTCAAGCGGCACTGTGTCTTCCAGTTTCAAGTAAGCAGGAGTTCCCTCAGTGCTATAAGCTTTATCGTGTAACAGACGGTGCTGAATATCCTGATGTAAGTTTAGTTGAATATCCTGATATCGCAGTTCCAACAACAAAAGTTACTGTTAAGTATTATGATTCCACACTTAAAACCTGCACAAAAACTGAAGATGCAGTAGTAATGGAAAACATTAATGCTAAAGATGACGGGGTTGAATACTACTTTGATTCAGACTTTACACAGATTCTGTTTTCAGACAACCCAGATGGAAATATTGAAGAATGGCTGTGGGATCGTTTCTATGAAATATATGACCTGTCAAAAGAATCTGATTTAGTTCTTTATGCCCGTCCAAAAAGAACAATTAATTTTACGCTTATTGCCGGCATGGAAGGTATGGCTGTTACAGACATTACACAGTTATATCCAGCCGACAGTTACTTTGCACTTACAACAGATGAAACTGTTCGCCTTTACAAGACAGCTGCAGAAGCAACAGACACCGCTTTGGAATCATTCAGCAATGAGATTACAAGCCTTAAAGACATTGAAGACAACAGCACAGTGTATGTTGTAATTCCTTATGTAAATCTTTATGCAATTGGAGCTGAAGAAGGTTCACCGGTTCTTTCTCTTGGAAAAACATGGGTAAGCCTGCTGTTTACATTAGACCAGAATATGACTAATGTTCTTAGAGCAGATTTCTATAGTGCAGCAACTGTGTCAGACGCAAATAAATACACAATGGAAACTATCAGTGCTGTATCTCCTGCAAGTAAAGTGTACACAACAAAGCCAATTGTCGAAATATTTGAAGTAGCAGGAGAATATGAAGAGACCCCTGAAAAAATGTTCTTTGCAGATTTCTATGCCCTTCTTTCTTCTTCAGACAATACTCAGAAATTCTATGTTAGGGATGAAAGTGATATGTCTAATGGTCCTAAATACATAGAATGTACAAAGGCAATACTTGATGCATACCTTGAGTCAATTGGATTCACTATTGATATGCAGTATCCAGTATATAAATCGCTTCCAGACACCACTACAATTCAAGTCGTTGATTTGAACTACGGCGGTGACCCTGTTTCTATCCTCAAAGCCCAATTCAGCGATACTTATAATTCAAGTTACTACAAGTTCTACAAAGATGAAGAAAAGAAAACTGAATATACCTCAGATGAACTTGAATCACTTGCAGAAGGTGAAACTGTTTACGTGTACTCTGATATTCTTAAAGTGTATGAGTATCATGTCTACGGAGAAGAAGGAAGCTTTGATGACGAGCCTAATACAGTAACAAAAGCAGCATGGTTCAGCGCAGGAAGTATGTACGCATACTATGATGCTTACACAACTAAAGAAATGGCAACCAAATTGACAGACGCTGATATTGAAGCTCTTGAAGACGGTTCTTCTGTATACATAAAATCACTTTATGTGACTGTGTTAGAAGAATATTATGATATGGATTCTGAAACATTTGAAATGCTTGAAACAACACACTGGAATAATGGTTCAAAGTCTGTCGCACAGATTATTAATGAGTATTACCCTGATTATGAAAGACCTGTCGATCCTTATACTAAAAAAGTGTACAAGTCACAGGATAAAACCGAAGAGTACACCAAGGACGAAATCCTTGCACTTACAGAAGGGGCTGATGCCGTGCTTTACATCGGACTGTCTCAGTAAGTGTTCAGCTGAACAAAAGACATCATTTGCCTTTAACTAAAACGGCTTGCCTTTTCCCGGAGTTCCCCCAAGGAATTCCGGGATTTTTTTTCTCCCCTTTTGGTATTTTTTGACCTCCCTCCTACTATAACTATATAGACCTAAATAAGTCGAATAAAAAACTTTTCGGCCAGTCTGGAGGTTATCGCCAGAGGCCGGGCTTACTCAAATTAAGCAGGTAAGCCTAAAAAACACCGGCCCGCCAGGTGGCTTCAGCCAGCAAACTTTTAACAGAAAGCTAGAGCCAGCCAGCGGGCCATAGAAAGGAATGACTATGGAAGAACTAACACCAGAAGAAAAATGGGAAAGAGCAACAATCGCAAACAATTTTATCTTTTACAAGGTTATGCGGAACAATCCGGGTGTCTGCAAGAGGCTCCTTGAAATCCTTCTTGAAATGGAAATCGACAAAATCCAGATGTATCAGGAAGAAACAATCGATATCGATTTTCAGAGCAAGGGAATTAGAATGGATGTTTACGCAAAGAACTCAACCCAGGCCTTTAATGTGGAAATGCAGTCCACAGACACCCGTGAACTCCCTGAAAGAGCCCGCTACTACCAGTCCACAATCGACGTGGACTGCCTTAAATCCGGTCAGCAGTACAAAGATTTGAAAGACACCTATATAATTTTTATCTGCATTGAAGATATTTTTGGACAGGGACTTGCAAAGTACAGCTTTGAAAATATCTGTCAGGAAGCAAAAGACTTGAAACTGAATGACCGCTCCTACAAATACTTTTTTATTGCCAAAAACTGTGATAAACTTTTAAACGAGGAGCAGAAAGGTTTCCTGAAACTTGTAACTTCAAACGAAAACGCAGAGGAAAGCCGCTCCGGTTTTGCAGGGGAAATACAAAGCCTGGTAAAAGAAGCAAAGCACAACTTTCAGTGGAAGAGGCAGTACATGGATTTGGAAAGAGAAAAAACATACGCATATGTGCACGGCAAGGAAGAAGGTTTAGCAGAGGGACATGAAAAAGGGTTGAAAGAAGGGGCTCATGAAAAAGCCATAGAAGCTGCTCGAAAATTTCTTAAAATGAATGTGTGTACAGTTGAACAAATTGCTGAAGCAATCGGACTTTCTCTGGAAGAAGTTCTTGCTTTGAAAAACGAATAGCACAACTTTTAGTAGAAACTGCTACTATAAAAAAAATCGCCGGACCAGGGTTTTATTCCACCCCGCACCCGGCGATTATATTACGCTTTTAATGTTCACTTACACTGTAAACTGATCAATCTGCCCGTCAATATCAGCAATGGAATCTTTCATTTCCTTAGCAATTTCAGAAAGTTCAGAGCCGTTTTCATTAATTTTCTTTGCACCAGCAGACATTTCGTCCATACTGGTCTTCATCACACCAGAGGATTCCTGAAGCCCCGCAATATTTCTAAAAATCAACTTATTGCCTTCAATCATTTCCTGAGCAGAAGTACTTACTTCGGAAGTACTTGCATTCATAACCCGCAAGGTTTCAATAACCTGCTTTGAACCCTCAGTCTGTTCGTCCATGGCAACCTTTATTTCATTTACAATCTGGTTTGTATTTTCAATTTCCTTTGAAACAATAGAGAAGGCTTTGTTAGATTCCTGAGAGCCCTGTACAACCTCAATAATTGATTCCTGGATGCTCTTCAACTGTTCGCCAATTGTCTTTGACTGGGCAGTTGAAGTTTCAGAAAGCTTACGAATTTCATCTGCAACAACGGCAAAACCTTTTCCTGCATCTCCTGCATGAGCCGCCTCAATTGCCGCATTCATGGCAAGAAGGTTTGTCTGACTGGCAATATTTGCAATTGCCTGGTTTGCTTCCTGAAGCATTTTTGACTTATCTTCAATTTGAAGAATCATAGTATTTACAGAAGCCTGTTTTTCCTGACCAACAAGAGACTGCTTTTCAAGCTGAGCAAAAGAATCTGCCATCTTATCCACAGACTCATTTACAGACTGAATGTTTCCAATCATTTCTTCTACAGCACTGGAAGCCTGAGTTACCCCATCTGCCTGCTGGCGAATCATTTTTTCAAGAGAATCGATATTAGCAGAAATCTGATTTACTGCACCCGCAGTTTCCTGAACACTGGAAGACTGATGGTTAATCTGCTCATGCACAGAATCAATATGAGCAATAATCTGACTAATTGCGCAGGCGGTATTCTGAGTACTGGTTGTCATCTCATCACCAACCACAGTAAGTTTCTGCTCGGAAGTTTTAAGATTGCCTATAATTCCCTGGAGTTTTTCTATAAAGAGGTTTTCATTATCCACAAGCCTTCCAAAAACCGTAAAAAGAGACTTTCCTTCCACATTAACGCGCTTTGTAAGATCTGCATTTCCAGAACTCAAATCATAAACCGCATCACTCAAAATTGTCAGATGGTTTACCATATTCAAAACCTGGCTGACAAGGACAAAAATGATAATAAGAACTACAATACCTGCAATCAGTGCTGTTCGTCCATATTTAAAGAAATCTCTGAGTGTATAACTTTTTTTCATCACCAGATGCCAGCTTACAAGAGGAATTGCAGCAATTACAAAATCGCTATTTCCCTGATTTACAAAAATAATGTCCTTTGTCAGTACATCAAAATTTGAAAGTTCAGGCATTTTTTCAAGAACGGAAATCTTTTTTTCAAGAATTGTATCGTCCTGAGCACCGGTAATTTCCATGGAGTTGTTATAGAGATACATGGTAAAAGAAGGATCAAGCTCGTTGTACATATCGTTAATCATACTTGTAAGAGGAATACCAGTTCCTACAATACCAATAGGTTTTCCATTATCTTTAACAACTGCGTTTACCCAGAGGTTTGTCTGTTTTAACTGAGGATTGTAGTTAATGTTAAAATTGTAAAC
>JAILKG010000163.1 GCA_024693915.1 Treponema sp. | reverse complement strand
GAAATCATCTTCAGGTTTGTTTATTTCTCTTACAATCCCTAAGGACTGCAAGTAGTACGAACCTCATGTATTTCGTCTTTCTTTCCTTCCCTTTGTCTGTCAAACATCGTCTGTCGCTCTGTCGTGCGACGGTGAAAATGAATATATAACTTTAAATAAAAAGTGTCAACACAAATTTTATTTTTTTTTCATTTTTTTTCAAAAATTTGCAAATATAACAAATATTTTAACAGAATTCCCGAAATTTGCCCATTTTTAACCCTTTTTCTGCCCTTTTTGAGGAATTTTTTTAGCTTTTATAGCTTATTTTTTTGTAAATTTTATTAATTTTTGGGGATTTTTTTGTATTTTTTTATTTTTTTTTGCAATTTTTTTTTCATTTTTCAGAAAAAAAATATTTTCTGGATTTTTTTTCGAATATTTTTTTTAAATATTTTTGGGGAAAATATCTGCCAGGGAAGAAATCCGGAGAGCCCCGCTACCCTCCTGCGAGCTTCCGTAGGTAAGGGATAGGAAGGGGGCGAGGTTCAGGGGTTTCCCTGAACCGATGCCGTGCCGGACGCTTTGCGGACGGTACCGACCGGAGGGTAGCCCGGACTAGCCCGACCCCTGGACTTTCAAAGCTTTGACTTGAAAGTCCAGGGGGTGCCCCCAGATAAAAAAAATATGATTACAAAAGTTCCGGAGCGTACAAAAGACCTTCGGAAGGCTGGCTTTGAGAATATTTTGGATTTGAAGAAATGAAAACGGCATCCAGGTCTACGCCGCTTACTGCAATAATTTTAACATTAAGCACGGCGCCTGTTTTTACTGCCTGGGTCTGAGCCTTGTCCTGAAGGTCATAACGAACAACAACATTGCCGTCTACCTCTGGTGCCTGGAACCACGCCCTGCAGATTGCAAGACCTTCTCCATCAGAATTTTCAGAGTCACTGACAACTTCTTCAACAAGAACGCTGAAAGTTTTTCCGACTTTTTCAAGAAGTTTTTTATGAGTGATTTCCGACTGAAGTTTCTGGAGAAGCTGAGAACGCTTTTCTGCAATTTTTGAAGAAACTCTGTTTTTGTAAGAATAGGCAGGAGTATCCTCTTCCCGGCTGTAAGGGAAACAACCGGACCAGTCACTTTGAATGGCTGAAAGGAAAGAGCGGGTATTTTCTGCATTTTTGTCACTTTCACCGGGAAAACCGGTAAGAAAAGTAGTGCGGATAACAGCCTGAGGAAGTTCATTGCGGATTTTTTGGACAAGAGCCCTGTAGCTTTGAGAAGAGCCACGACGGTTCATTTTTTGAATTATCTGGTCGTCACCGCTTTGAAAAGGAATGTCAAAGTAAGGCAGTATTCTTGAATCAGCTTTGATAGCCGGAAAAATATCAAAATTAAAGTGATCCGGATGGATGTAAAGAAGCCGAACAACAAAACTTCCGGAAATCTGGGAAATTTTCTGTAAAAGACGGGCAAGGCCGGATTCTTGAGAAGCAAGTATTTTGTCAGATGGATTGATTGAGCCGGAAAGTGCCTCCGAGGTCAAGAAGTCCTCTGATGAAAATCTGGATACCTGTGCCGAACCGGTAAACGACTGTTCGAAAGATGACAGGTCAATATTCTGGGGAAGTGAAGTCTGCAGGGCAAGACGACCGTCCCCGAAAACATTATCATCTTTTCCGCTTCCGTAGGCTGCAAGATCCTGACCGATAAGATTTATTTCAACAACTCCTGAGGAAACCAAGTCTTTTATTTCCTGAATAATCTGGTCAGCGGGACGGCTCCTGAGTTCTCCACGAATAAGGGGAATAGCGCAGAATGAACAGTGATTCGAACAGCCCTCTGTAATTTTAACAAAGGCACTCCCCTTGTAGCCTAAAAGAACCTTGCGGTCGCCGGAACACACACCTTCCTGCTTGTAGGTCTGAACCGGTCGCTGGCCTTCCTGAAGGTCAGAAATAACCTGGTCTATTTTGGACAAATCGCCGTTTCCGAAAATACCGTCTGCCTCAGGCAGGGCTTCTTTAAAATTTTCTGCATAGCGTTCAGCAAGACAACCGGTAAGCAAAATTTTTGCATCAGGATAGAGAGAACGAGCCTGACAAACTGCATCAATGGATTCTTCTTTTGCTGACTGGATAAAACCGCAGGAATTAACGATAATTAAAGAGGCTTCTTCCGGTTGAAAAGTTTGTTTCCAGCCGAGATTTAAGAGACGGGTGATAATAAGTTCCCCGTCTACCTGATTTTTTGCACAACCGTGCTGATCTAGAAAAAAAAGACCGGCTTTTTTTTCTGAATTTTCTGAGTTAGTCAAGTTCTACCACCACAATTTTGTAACGGCCGTCAGTATCTTTTATCCACTTGATATCTTCTACCAGAACCTGTCCAGCCTTTCCGATTTCCAGATCATAATTTCTGGAATCCGCTGTAATTGTAAATTTTACGGTATTGCAGTTACTCATCCAGAAACGAATTCCATTGTTGGCAGTCATGGTTACCACTTCACCGCTAGAGAAATAAGACTCTGTAGGTTCATGACGGTCTACACGATAGCGGAAAACACAGTTTCCGCGGAAACTGCCGTTGATTGTAAAAGGATATGCCCGGTTATCTTCAAGAATAACCAGCTGCTTGTGATTAGACGGCAGTTCAGAAGAATATGGAATTTCTTCCTGAGCCGCAGAAGAAAGGTAATTGTTGCGTTTTAGAAGGCGAACCTCCGCTCCCCGGCTTGCATCCGTCACAGAAATATCAGAAACATAAACAATCAAATCGGCTTTTGTATCGCCGTCAACATCCAGTTCCGCCTCTTCCGAAAGCTCAGTGTAAAGTTTTCCAACCGGACACTGTAAACCGAGGGAAGAAAGGGTATCGCTTACAGTAAGAATAATTTTTCCTTCGTTTGTAGGAAAAATAATCTGGTCACCAACATAAAGACGACCAGAAAAAGATTTTTCCGTAAGCTCATATTTTTTTGAAGTATTGGATTTATCGATAACCACTTCGTTGGGATTTGCAATTTTTCTGAATTTGAAAAAAAGAAAACCACCCACAATTATAAGGGCCAGACCCGCGACTATCGAAGAAATAATCAAAGGCCAGAAAAAAGCCGGCTTTTCGTGAACAATCAGACCTTCCGGGACAGGGGATTCCTGAAGTTTTTTATTGCGGTAATAGGCAAGAAGAAGTTCCGAATTTAAGCCCAGATAATCTGCATAGTTTCTTAAGAAGCCAAGCATGTAGGCTTCACCAGGAAAAACTGCGTTATCTTCTTCTTCCAGACCCAGAAGATAGGGAACTGAAATTGTTGTTTCCCGGGAAATTGTATCGTAATCCAGATTTTTAGCTTCACGGGCTTTTTTTAGCAATTCGCCATAGCTTTCCATTTTTTACTCCGAGAACAAGAAATTGTTAAAACTGTTGGCAGAAGACGGCGGATCGTAGATAAAGCGCTGGTCTGTGATGTCTTTATTAATCTGATACTCAAGGAAATCCAGGATAAAGCTTTCTCCTTTTGTGGTGGCAGCCTCTACCCTGCGGATAAGTTTTGTATTTGCGTCTATATCAAGTTTTATGTAACGGAAGGCTTCGGAGGTACTCCTTCTGGTGAGAATAAGCTTCATTACCATTTCGTCAGAACCGTTTTCGAAAGGAACTGGATCCTGACCGGTCTCGTAGGCAACCACATAGTAGCGGCTTAAAAGTGCCAGCCCCTGAGGAGTTGCAATTGAAGAAGCCCCGGCTGAAGAATCAGACTCGACTGACTGCTGAAGAACAGCGGCCTGATCTGGAAGATAGATGGTAAGGGTATCGCCGTTAAAAACAATCACCTGTTCGGCAGGATTGGTAAAATCTATTCTAAGGAGATTTGGTCGCTTAAAGGAAACCTGCCCCGACATAACTTCTTTATCTGCCTTGATTTCAATTTCCGCCTGATAATCCTTTAATGTAGCATAGTAGTCGGAAACGCTCTTAAAATAAGCACTGGCAGTCGTAATTCCCTGAGCAAATAACCGGGATGCGAGTAAAAAAACAAGCCCGGAAAGAATTCTTTTTACATATCTAGACATAAAATTCATTTTATAATAACTAAAGAAATTGGGCAAGTAGAGAACGGAAGTCTGAAAAAGGAGTCTGCCAGAGCTTCCGCTTTATTGATTTTCTACATTGCCTTAATTTCGAGTTTTATAATTTCAATTCAAAAATTGGCTCTCGGCGTGAACGCGCCAGCAAAAAACGGCAGACCGCTTCGCGGTGGCTGAGTGTTTTTTATGTCGCAACCTGAGCCTACGCCAATTTTTATTTTACAGTTAGATAACTCGACATTGAGGTTACATAAAAGATTGAGATGAAGAAAGCCTGTGGTAGCCTGGCGAAGTGGGGAAAGCAAAAAAAACTGAAGCTTGCCTGACAAGGGCTTCCCACCCCATAAAAAAACCGGATATTTCTGACAGGCAAAAATATCCGGTTTTGATTTATTTTTTTCTATACGCGCTTTACTTTTCCAGGGCATCAGAATCTGAAGAAGCATCTTCTGACTTAGTTGAATCACTTTCTGCAGGGGCGCTTTCAGGCGCACTTTCTGAGGATTCTCCAGATGAACTTTCAACTACAACTTCTTGTGACTGTGAAGCGGCTTTTTCAAGCTCGCGGCAATGAGCTTCGCCCTTTACGATATCGTAGAACTCTTTGCCTTCCATGGTTTCAATTTCCATAAGTCGGTTTGAGATATATTCAAGAAGCTCCTTGTGCTCTTTAAGAAGTTCAAGAACATGCTCATAGCGTTCATTCATAATTCTGGCTATTTCATCATCAACATATTTCTGTGTTTCTTCGCTGAATTCCCTGATAAGTTCAGGTTCTCCGCCGGAATAGCCGCGAACACCCTTTCCCAGTGTCATATTCTTAAAGCGGTCGCTCATACCATAATCGGTAATCATGCGCTTTAAGATATCTGTAGCCTGAGAAATATCATTTGATGCGCCTGTAGAAACTTCACCAAAAATAATCTCTTCTGCGGCACGACCGCCAAGGCTTACGTCAACTTCGTTTATAAGGTCAGTTCTGGTGAGGAGAGACTTTTCTTCCTCTTCACGATACTGAGTAAATCCACCGATTCCATGGCTTCGTGGAATCACTGTAATTTTATGAACCGGTGTGTGACCTTCTGTAAAGGCACCAACCAGGGCGTGCCCGGTTTCGTGGTAAGCAATAATTTTTCTTTCCCGCTCGTTTTCACGGCGATTTTTCTTTTTAAGGCCAATGCTTACTTTGTCGATTGCCTCGTTAAAATCCAGCATAGAGACAGTTTTTCTGCCGTTTCTTACAGCAAGAAGAGCAGCTTCATTTACAACGTTTGCAAGATCTGCACCGGCAAAACCGCTGGTACCGTGAGCAATTGAATTAAAATCTACGTCGGAATCAATCTTAACATTCTTTGCATGGATTTTTAAAATCGCTTCCCTACCCTTTACATCCGGGCGTTCAACAGGAACCTGTCTGTCAAAACGACCAGGACGAAGAAGAGCCGGATCCAGAATATCGGCACGGTTTGTTGCGGCAAGAATGATAAGTCCCTTTTCGTTGTCAAAACCATCCATTTCAACCAGGAGCTGATTTAAAGTCTGTTCACGCTCGTCATTGCCGCCTAAATTGTTCACACGGCTTTTTCCGATTGCATCCAGCTCGTCTATAAAGATGATGCAGGGAGCTTTTTCACGAGCCTGACGGAAGAGGTCGCGGACACGGCTTGCACCAACACCAACGAACATTTCCACAAAGTCGGAACCGCTGATTCTGAAGAAAGGAACACCGGCTTCGCCTGCAACTGCACGGGCAAGAAGAGTTTTACCTGTTCCCGGAGGTCCAACAAGGAGAACTCCCTTAGGAATTTTTCCACCAATATCAGTGTATTTTTTTGGAGATTTAAGAAAATCTACAACTTCAACAAGTTCTTCCTTAGCCTCGTCAACTCCGGCTACATCCTGAAAGCGGGTTTTTACCTTTCCTTCCTCTACAGCCTTTGTTCTTCCACTGCCGGAACCAAAAAAGCTTCCCATTCCCCCGGTACCGTTTCCGATTTTTCGGAAAACAAGGAAATACATAAGGAAAATTATTCCAAAAGGAATAAGAAGATTTAAGATAAGCTGAATTAAATAGTTATTGGATTTAGCAACAAACTTGTATTCCACACCTTTTTCATCAAGAAGTTCGATAAAACTTGGCATAAGAACGCCAACAGTTTTGTAAACTCTGGAAGCAGAAGTTGGAACCACATTAAAAAGGATTTTTCCCTTCTGGGCGTTTTCTGAAAGAGTCAGTTCCTCAGGCCCATAACCGTAGAAATAAGTGTCACCTAATTCAACCCGGACAATCTGACCAGATTCAATTTTTGCCTTAAAATCTGAAAAGTTTACCAGATTATCGTTTTTTCCAATAAAGAAAAAATCTGCAATTGCAAGTCCGGCAAAAATCAAAAGGAGAATTGACCAGAAAGGTATTCGCTTTTTTCCGCCGTTTTTCTTTTTTTTATCGTCATCATTATTTTCTGGACCGGCAAGCTTGAAAAAATCATAGGGATCTTTCTTGTCTGGATCTTCGTTATCACTATTTGGATTTTTGTTTTCTTCACTCATAATAATTAAATATACGAATAAAAAAGAGATTTGTCGATATCAAAAAGAATTATTACATTTTTTAGTAAAGTTTTTTTTATGGAAACCGATAGTAAAGTGGATATTTTTAAAATCCGCATTCTATAAACCGGGAAAATGAAAGTTTTTTTCATTCTTCCTTTACTCATAGGAGGGGTCATATGGGTTACACAAATGCTTATTCTGCATATCAGAAAACAAACGTGAAAACTGCCAGCCAGGGACATCTTGTTGTTCTTTTGTATGAAGCAGCAATCAAGAATTTAAGAAATGCTCTGACACTTTTTGATGCAGAAAACAAGGTGAAAGCAGGAGACATTGAAAAATTTTCAGGTTTTATTCAGAAGACTCAGGCAATAATCACAGAACTGGAAGTTTCTCTTGATATGGACAAGGGTGGAGAAATATCAAAGAATTTGATGTCACTTTACATGTACTTTAACAGCGAACTTATGGACGCTTCCATCAACCACAAGAAAGAAAAAATCACATTCGTGATGAACATGCTGAACGAACTGCTTTCTGCATGGAGAACAGCTGCTCAGACATCACCTGTTCAGGCTACTGCACCGGTACAGAATGCATTGAACATTCAAGGATAAAAAAATGGAAAATATTTCAGAAGAAGAATTAAACGAAAGAGTTGCAATATTAAGAAGATTCAGAACCCTGCTTGAAGCCCAGAGGCAGAAATTTCAGGAATATCTTACAGTTCTTGAAAAACAGGGAGACTGCATAGAAACTGATAACACAGAAGCACTGGCAGCCCATGCCGAACTTGAACAGCAGATTGTAAAGGGAATTTCAAGCCTGCAGAAAGTAATTGTTCCAATGTCTGAAATGTACCAGAGCACAAACGGAAGCATTCGTGAAAGCGACAGAAAATCCGTAGAAAGCATTCAGAAAGATTTGAACAGACTTCAGGCAAGAGTTCTTGAACAGAACGAAAAGAACAGGGAACTTTTGAGAAGCCACCTTGTTTCTTTGAGACAGCAGATTGAAAGCTTCAGAAATCCTTACCGCAATGTTTCAAGTGTTTACGCAAAGAAAGTTGCCCAGGGAAAACTTGTTACTGTAGAAGTATAGAGTAAGAATAATTTTTGGGCCTGTTTGAAAAGAAAGCTGGATAAAAAGAAAGCAAAAAAAAAGATTCCCATGGTCTTCCAGGGAATCTTTTTTTTTGTTACCGCACACAGGCGCCGGACTAGCTGTCGCGCTGTGCAGGGAAATTATTTTACCCGTAGGTTCTGAACTTACTGTGCAAAAAGGTAAAGCTAAAAAATTGCTACCCGCAATTTTTTTTAACGCTTTGCTATCAATCAGCGGGCAACTCAGTTGCCCTTCTCACCTACTAAGCACATCCATTCAGCTTCGGCGCAAAGGGTGTCGCCTACATAGGCTTTGCCGGCCTGTTTGATCATTTTTGGACTGTTTCTTAAGAATTCAATTTCCATACGAACCTTGTCACCCGGGCGAACCTGGTTTCTAAACTTTACTTTATCCAGTGTGGCAAAAAAGAAAAGACCGTCTGCAGGAACAATATTCAGGTAGCGCAAAGCGGCTCCACCTGCCTGAGCCATAGTTTCACAAAGGATGACACCTGGAACTACAGGATATTCAGGAAAGTGTCCTTTGAAGAAGAATTCGTTTTCAGTGAATGTATGTTCGCAAACGCAGCCCTTTTCGTCAGCGCTGATGATAGCGTCTACAAAAAGAAAAGGTTCCCTGTGTGGTAAAAGCGATTTTATATCAGTTGTTAAAGCCATTTTTTTCCTCTTATTGCAGGCCTCTGGCGGCCGTTTTTTTATAGCGAAATACTCCGGTTTGTAGAAATCATCCCGGGAAAAGTCCTAGGGGGCGTTGCGGGGGAAGGATGTAAGAAAATGCAAGAAAAACTCTTCCGGTAAGCCTTTTAAGGACCTGTCTTTCCCCCGCTGGAGGGGGTAGCGGAAAACCGCACTGTCTGTATCAAAGGATAGCCTAAAATCTTCTTTCGAAGATTTTTTAACGGCTTTCCATTCATCAGAGGCTGCCAGCAGCCTCACTAAGGAGGAGACTTTCCCCCTCCTGTAATAAAAAAAACTGCCAGACAGGCTTTTATTTTACCCACTGGCAGGTCTTTTGTTATTTATTTTACTTTTTTGATGATGATTGCGCCGTTGTGACCACCAAAACCGAAAGTTGCGCTCATTGCAGCGTCAATGTTCATTTCGATTCCCTTATTTGGTACGTAGTCAAGGTCGCATCCGCCTTCAAGGTCTACATTGTCCAGGTTTTTTGTGCATGGAACAAAGCTGTCGTTGATTGCTTTAACACAAATCATAGCCTCGATAGCACCGGTTGCACCAAGACAGTGACCGTGCATAGACTTAGTTGAAGAAATCTTGAGCTTTCTTGCATTTTCTTCACCAAAGGCAATCTTAATCATATTAGTTTCGCTTGAATCGTTCTTCTTTGTTGAAGTTCCGTGAGCGTTGTAGTACTGGATTTCACTTGGATCCATTCCGGCGTCCTTAAGGGCGCGGGTCATACACTTTGAACCGCAGATTCCATCTGGATTTGGAGCTGTAAGATGGTAACCATCGCAGCTTGCACCAT
>JAILKG010000140.1 GCA_024693915.1 Treponema sp. | reverse complement strand
GATACCGCTTATTTACCAGACTGGCCACCCTTTGTCTGCCCTACCACATATCGTCAAGACTGCTCATATCCTTAAGTCAGCCAAATATCGTTCTTTATATTTGTCTTTTTTGATTTTATCCGTTATTCTAGTAGGCAAGGTTTTTTTATGAGAATTGTAATTGTAGGTGCAGGTTTTACAGGAATTCAACTTGCAAAACTTCTTATCAATGAAAAAAACAATGTTGTGGTAATCGACAACGACGAAGAACAGATGAGACATGTTTCTAACCGTCTGGACTGTTCGGTAATGATTGCTGACGGAAACAGTCTGGAAACCCTGGAAGAAGCGGGAATCGCAAAAGCGGACGCCCTTGTCTGCCTTACTTCCAGCGACGAAGTGAACATGATTACCTGTTCCCTGGTAGACGCCGTTTATCCGGATATTTTGAAAATTGCCCGTGTAAGAAACTACGCATATTATGTAAACACTGCTGAAGCAAAAAAATCCCACGCAAACACTTTTGTAGGAAAACACCGCCCTCTTTACGGAATCGACTACATGATTCACCCGGACGTTGAAGCCGCAGACGCAATCGTTCAGGCTGTGGAAAACGGCGCCATAAGCAATGTCTTTAGTTTTGACGATTCAGAAATGCAGATTTTCAGGGTTACTGTTGGGGAAGGAAGCGCTTTTGCCGGCCACAAACTGATGGAAATTCGCAATATCTGCAAAGAACCAATGCTTGTAAGCTATGTGGAAATCGACGGAGAATCTGCCCTGCCTGACGGTCACACTGTGATGGAAGCGGGCTATACTCTGGGAATTCTTGCGGCAAAATCCAGCATCCCTAAAATTCTGGAGCTATGCGGTTCAAAGCAGAAGGAACTTAAGAAAATCGCCATAATCGGAGCCGGAAGAATCGGCACTCTGGTTGCGGCAAAGCTGGTTCAGCCAAAACAGCTTTCAATGATAAAAAAACTGGCAGAAAGGGCCAGCAAAAAAATCCAGCAGAAACTTCTGATCATCGATTCGGATGCCCAGCTGGCTAAAAATGCGGCGGACCGTTTTGCAAATGCGGAAGTCTGCAACGGAGACGCCACAGACGAAATCTTTTTGAGGGAAGAAGGCATTCCTGACTTTGACCTGGCAATCTGTGCCACCCACAACCACGAACTGAACATGGTTCTTGCCGCCTACCTGGAGTCCCTGGGAGTAAAGCAGTCTATCAGCCTGGTAACCTCTTCCGCTTTTGCCGCCATTGCAGAAAAACTTGGCGTGGATGTAACCGTTGCCCTGCGGGATGTAGTGGTAGATTCCATCATGAGCCACCTGAGGGGAAAAGCCGTAAAGGAAATACACACGGTTTCCACCGGTGACCTGGAAATCATCGAATGTATTCTGCCGGTTGGCTCAAAGGTCAGCGGCAAAAAAATCAGGGAAATTGCCGATCCGGGAAACTTCCTTGTGCTTCTGGACAGACATTCAGGAAAAGACGAATACGAAATTGTAACGGGAGAAAGCGTTATCTCCACCGGTGACCATCTGGTTTTAATTTCGCGCTCCGATTATTCAACAAAAGTCCTGGAGTTTTTTGGCTCCAACGAAGAATGATGAAGGATGAGGTAGAATAAAATGCTTGTAAACCTGCTCAGAATCAATTCAATTCTTGTAGGTATTGTAGGCTCAACCATGAGCCTGCCCCTTATAGTAAGTATTGTTTATAGGGAAGGAAACCAGCTTTTGTTTTCCTACCTTGGGCCAATTGTGGTAAGCATAATTGTGCTTTTAGCGGTGAACCTGCCCTTAAGGAAACGAAAAATTGACCTTTCCATAAGGTCTTCATATATGATAGTTGCCTCCGCCTGGATTTTTGCCAGCCTTGTGGGCGCCATGCCACTTTTTTTTAGCGGAGTCACCCAAACTTTTACCGACGCCATGTTTGAAAGCGTAAGCGGTTTTTCCACCACAGGAAGTACCATTTTTAGCGATCTGGAAAGTCTTCCAAAAAGTATCAATCTGTGGAGATGCATCACCCACTGGCTGGGGGGAATGGGAATTGTAGCCCTCACCGTAGCCCTTCTTCCTCTTTTGGGAATAGGCGGCTTTCAGCTTATCAAGGCTGAAACAACCGGTCCTGAAAAAGGAAAGGTAACCGACAAAATAACAACCACTGCAAAAATTCTCTGGTTTATCTACCTGGTACTCACATTGCTGGAAGCGATTCTTTTAAAAATTGCGGGAATGAGCTTTTTAGACGCTATTTCCCACGCCTTTTCCACCCTGGGAACCGGTGGCTTTTCTTCCAACAATTCAAGCATTGCCGGCTACGATTCCGCAGCCATCGATATTATCATTACAGTATTTATGTTCCTGGCCGGCATAAACTTCAGTATGTATTTTTATGCTGTAACCGGTAACTTTTCCTATATCAGAAAAAATTCCGAATTAAAAGCCTACATCGGAATCATTTTTGTCTGCATAATCGGAACAACTCTTCCATTAATCAGCACATATGGAAATTTCTGGACCGCCCTCAGGTACGGGGCTTTTCAAACTCTGGCAATTGGTTCCACCACCGGCTTTGCAACCGCCGACTTTACCCTCTGGCCAAGTACATCCCAGTTTTTCCTGCTTCTCCTCTTCTTTGTGGGCGGCTGTTCCGGCTCCACAAGCGGAGGTTTTAAAGTTGTGCGCTGGGTTGTCCTTTTTAAGCAGGTGAACAACGAAACAAAAAAGATGCTCCACCCTCACGGAGTATTCAGTCTGAGACTGGACGGCCAGGCCCGGGAAACCGATCTGGTAACCGTGGTCACTTCTTTTATGATAGTTTTCTTTGCCCTGATTGGAATTACCACTCTGGCGGGCTGCCTTGCAAAGCTGGATCTTTTTACAGCCTTTACCGGCGCAATTTCTATGGTAGGAAACATCGGGCCTGGCTTTGGTAAACTGGGACCTGCCTGCAACTTTGGCTATCTGCCAATTGCTCTAAAATGGTGGTACTGCTTTGCCATGCTGGCCGGCCGTCTGGAACTCTACACCATGATAATTCTGCTTTTGCCTTCTTACTGGAAAAACAGATAAAATTATTGATATAGCGGGCTGGTAGCAGATTAGTAACTGGCACTGGTACAACTGGCGGCAGGCAGGAATCTGACCGACTCAGGCAAGTTCACTCAGAGCGCCGGCCACGACTAAGATTTTTCCTGTGAAAAACTTCAAACTCCACACACAAAATAAAAAACCCGGAACAAATAGTCTTGCTCCGGGCTTTTAGTTTTATGCGCTTTTTATGCGCTTTTTACGCCTTTTTTAGCTTTACAGTCCTTTTGGCTTAAGCGCAGGTGATAGCGATTCGTTTTGGAGTTACAGGTGCCTTTCGAGGCATGCAGACAGTAAGTACGCCGTTTTTTACGCTGGCAGAAAGATTTTCGCCGTCAACATCTTCTGG
>JAILKG010000120.1 GCA_024693915.1 Treponema sp. | reverse complement strand
CGCGACAGCCCGCGGAAGGCTTTTGCCTGGAGCGGGCTGGAACCGCCTGAATTTGAAAACTGAATCTGAAAAAAATTATACCATGCCTTCGTAAACCAGGCCCTGTTCCCCGTCCAGTGTGACTGTCAGGTTGCTTTCCAGATATTTTCTTGCGTGGCGGGCGTGGAGAATCCAGACTAAATCTTTGTTCACGTAGGAAAGGGTTTCGGCTGAGATTTCGCTTCCTCCTTCGCTGACAACTCCGTCTACAATTCTTAGGATTGGAAGAAGTTCTTCCGTGATTTTTTCGCAGACTAAAACGGTGTTGCGGTTTACGCTTATGCCATCCTTCAGTCCATCCCTCAGGCCGGAAAGATCTTTTGCCTGAATGACCCGGCCGCCGGCTTTTTTTATCTGGGGATTGTTGCTGCCAAAGTCGGTTCCCCGGGCCAGCACGTTTCCTACTATTAATACTTTGATTGTGTTTGCCATCAGGGGGCTTGAAAGTGGAATGCCTGCGCACATTACAACCTTGTCGGAAAGCTGGACGGCGCCGCTTTTTAAGGCCAGATTTACGGCGTTCTGTATCATGCTTTCTGAGTCTTCAGCCACATCGCAGAGAACCGGGACTACGCCCCACTGAATGGTCAGCTGTCTCTGGACTTTTTCTTTTGGTGTCACGCCGATTATTATCTGTTCCGGACGATAGCTTCCGATTGTGCGGGCAGTGTTTCCGTGCATTGTCGGAATGATTATGGCTTTTGCTTCTATATTTCTGGCCAATTTGTAGGCGCTGTGCATTACCATGTGGCCCACTTCTGTGCCCGGTTTGTAGGCCGCGTCCAGATTTTTCATGGTGGTGCGGTATTCTTCTGATTCTTCCGTGGTGCTGGTAATCTGGGCCATGGTTTTTACTGCCTCAACCGGGTATTTTCCGCCGGCAGTTTCGCCTGAAAGCATTACGGCGTCCGTTCCGTCAAAAACGGCGTTGGAAACGTCGGTTAGCTCCGCCCTTGTAGGCCGGGGATTTACAATCATGCTGTCCAGCATCTGGGTGGCGGTGATTACCGGCTTTCCTTCCTGGCGGCAGGTTTTTATTATCATTTTCTGAACCAGAGGGATTCTTTCCGGGGAAAGCTGAACTCCCAGGTCGCCTCGGGCAACCATAACACCGTCTGCTTCTTTTACGATTTCTTTGATGTTGTCCACGCCTTCTTCGCTTTCGATTTTTGCGATGACCTTGGCTTTTAAGCCGATTTCCTTAAGGTAATTTTTTATCTGAACCACTTCTTCAGGGAAGGAAAGGAAGCTGGCCGCAACAAAGTCCACATCCATTTCTGCCCCAAAGCGAAGGTCTGCCATGTCTTTTTCGCTCATGATTGGAAGGCCGGCGTGAACTCCTTTAAGGTTTACGTTCTTGCGGCTGGATATTTTGCCTGAGTTTTTGGCGGTGCAGAGGATTTTAGCCGGACTGCATGAATTATTGCCGCTTATGCCGGTAGCTTTGCAGGAGTTTTCGGTGGCTGCCTCTTTTCCGGCGGCTTCGTTTGTGTTTCTGCCGCCTGCTTCTTCTCCGGCGGCTGACAGGTTTTCGTCTTTTTCCGGCTTTTCATTCTGCCCCGGAAGAATTTCATCAACTTCCAGTTCTATAAGACCGTCAGCAATAAGGATTTTGTGGCCTTTTTTCAGTTTGCTGGCTGCCTCCTTCCAGCTGATGCTTATATGACAAATCTGACTGTCGCTTTTCTGGGTACAGAGGCTGTCGTCGCTTGTTACTTCAACTTTTTCTCCTGCCTGAATGGAAATTTCCATATTATCTGGAGTAAGTCCTGTTCTGATTTCCGGCCCCTTTGTGTCTAAAAGAAGGCCTACAGGAATGTTCAGCTCAGAGCTTATTCTTTTTACTCTGTTCATGGCTTCACGATGGGAGTCATAGCTTCCGTGGGAAAAATTAAAGCGGGCAATGTTCATTCCGTTTAAAATCATTTGTCTGATTGTTTGGTCATTATCGCAGGCAGGGCCTATAGAGCAGACAATTTTTGTTTTTCGTAAAGTCATATAATCACCTGTTTTTAAAAGTTATCCCTATTATACCATGAAGTTGTATTATGGTAAAAATATAATTTTGAAAAGAAAGGGGATGTCTTTGTTGTGACAGGATAGCCGGGTGACGGATGCCTGGGAGTCAGAGAACCCTGCTGGAATGCTGCCCGGCCTTTTTTACGGCCCCTGGCTGCCTTAATGTTTTTATCTTTCTTCTCTTAGCATCTTCTAAAATTTCTGGGAAAAAAAGAAACCTCAGGGAAATTTTTGTGTTTTTATATTTGACAAAGACGGTGTTTTAATAAGAAAATAGATAACATCAGGTTATATTTTGGAGGAATTATGTTAAATGGTAAAATTGGGAAAATGTCTTTTCCTGCCGGACTTCTTACATTACTTGCTTTTGCCCTGCTTTTTACGGGCTGTTCTTTTTTGAATGAAATTCTTGAACTTAGCAATGTGGACACTGCTTCAGTTGCAAAAAAGATTTCTGATTCGAATTACACAAACATTGACAGCACCACTTATACAGTGCCATCTGATAAGGCTGGAAAGGTTGCCTATCTTGTAAAGGTGAACCTGGGGGCTTCTAAAGCTTCTGCTTCTTCTACAGGTGCTTCCAGAGCTCTTGCTGCCGGGGCTGAAGACCAGATTTCTTCTGAAAATGAAGAAAGGGCTTTGGAATCAAGAAGCTTTTCTCTTCCTGAAGATTTTACTTTTGAAAGCCTTGGATATGAATTAAGCCCATCAGAAGCGGAAGAAAAATCTTCCCGCGCTCTTAAGTCTTCCTATTCTGTGGGTGCTACAGAGAAGTTTCACATTAACCGCAGCTCTTCTCTTACAAGCGCCACTTTGAAATATATCAGCGATTCTTTTTACATCTGGTATGTTTCAAGCAGCAAGACTTTTATCAAAGAATCACAGATGGACTTTGCAACTCTTGGAAAAAAACTGGACAATGTTTTCTCTGTGGAAAAAGAGATTTTTGGTTCAAATGTTCCAAAAAAACAGTATTCAAATATGATTTCTATAACTGAATCTGACAAAATTCATGTAATCGTTTACGACATTGATAACGATGCTACAGAAAATAAAAAGAGCGGCACCTATGGTTTTATGGATACAGTAAACGTGTACACAACAGATTCAGATCTTGGAAAAAAATATAATTCAAATGGCGCCCAGATTCTCTACATCGATTCCTATTTCCTGCAGGTTGCAAAGGAAAAGACCTGGGGAACTGCTGCCCACGAACTTCAGCACCTTTTGGGCTTTATTCAGAAGCAGGTAAATGTTCAGTATGAGTTTTCAACCTGGTTTACAGAAATGCTTTCTGTTCTCAGCGAAGAAATTTTCCAGGACATTCTTGCAATTCCTGACGAATGTACTCCAATCAGCCTGAGGTCTGATTATTCTGGTTCTGCTTACAACTGGGGTATTGCCGACGAATGCTGGAATCTTGCTGATTCCACAGATATGGGTGGAAGCTTTGAATATGTGAACACCTATCTTTTTGGTTCATATCTGGCCCGCTATTACGGCGGAATGAAGCTGATTCACGAAATTGCAACAAATGCCTACGGAAAGGAAGAAGCTATCAGCAAGGCTCTTGCTTCTTTGGGCTACAGCGAAGATTTTTACCAAGTTTTGGGAAAGTTTCCTCAGATTTATGTAAACGCAAGCGGAAATAACAGTGGGCTCTGCACTTTGAACAAGGCAGTTACTTCCACATACAAGGGAACAAGTTATAAGCTTAAGGCAATTGACCTTACTTCCTATAATATTCCTGCTTCTGTGTATTCAACTCCGGCTTCTTCCGGTGGCTGGCAGAAACTTGTTAGCGGAGCTTATATTCCAGGAATTTCTGCAATGTACAAAAGTCCGGGAACTAATGTCTCTCTTCCTGTAATTCTTAAAGGCTCTTCTTCAGGCCAGGTAAACCTTTTTCAGTACGGAAGCAGCGTTCACTGCCTGGGAAGTGTTACAGCAGGAAAAAAACTGAACTTTACTCTTCCTTCTGACCAGGATGTTGCAATGTTCATAACTTATATGGGGCAATAATTCGTAAAAAATTGGAGGATTTTATGAAAAAATTAAAGGGTTTGAAATTTTTTACACTTCTTCTTTTTATTTTTGGCGGTATGGCAATGATGACTTCTTTTTCAAAAAATAAAGCACCTCAAGAGGAAAGCCTCACTGGTGTTATCGAAATGTATGGAAATGAACCTTTCAGTTATCCCTGCATAAAGGATGCAGAAGGAAAAATCTACACAATTGTTGCTTCTGAAGAACTTACTGAAGAGATTTTGAAAAACAGCGGTTACCGAATGACTTTTAAGGGGCACTATCAGCCGGAAATTGGAGAAGAACTTGAAATTGACGGCAAAAAATTTGTACACAATGCTTCAAAAAACGGCTTTTTTGAGGTAATTTCTTTTACAGTAGAAAAATAATGAACGAAACTATAATTAAGAAAATATTTAAAATTTCTACAGTACTCTTCCTGCTTTTTGCTCTGGTTTTTGTGCTCCTTCAGTTTACCTTTATCTTTGATTTTTCGAAGAGTACTTTTATTACCCTTGTAGCTTCCTGTCTTGCTCTTTCTGTTTACTGTTCTTTTGGAGTTCGTTTTCCAAAATTTATTTACGGGCTTCCAATTATAATTGTGGCAGCCCTTTCTTATGTTTCAACTTTGCCCCTGGTAATCATCACTGTGCTCTATCTGCTTCCGGTGATAATTGCTTTTTCAACAGACAATAAAAGGTATATAGCCATGATTTGTGTACTTACGGTTGTGGGCTATTTTATTTTTAAGCTTACCTGCGATTATAAGTCTATTTCCTATGCAAAATATGACAGGCTTTCCTTTGTTCTGGGGCAGGGAATACCATTTTTATGTGAACTTGTAATCGTCTGTTTTTCTCTTATGCCTTTTACTTCTGTTTTTAATAAAAATCAGAAGGAGTTAAAAACCTATAACGAAAGGTTAAAACAGGCCGAGCTTGATACCGTAAAGTTTTGCATTGAAATTACCAGCTATCACAGCGCCTATCTTCGAATACATTCTGAAAATGTAAGGTGTTACACAGAATTTATTCTGGATCACCTGAAGGGAAGTGAATACGAATATTTAAGTCAGGGCCAGACCCGGCTTGATATTCTCTTTGGAGCCCAGCTCCACGATTTGGGAAAGTGTTATATAAGCGATTCTCTTTTGGACAAGGCAGGCCCTCTTACGGAGAATGAGTTTAATTTTATCAAACAGCACACCGTAAAGGGCAGGGAGCTCTTTGATAATCTTCCTGCAATTTCTTTAAGCGACAGAACCCGTGAACTTTGCAGAAATATAATTTATTTTCACCACGAAAGACTGGATGGTTCCGGCTATCCGGAGGGAAGAACGGATGCTTTTATTCCGATTGAAGCAAAACTTGTTGCCGTTGCCGATGTAACAGATGCCCTTTTGTCATACAGAAGCTACAAAAAACCTTTCGATAAAGAAACTTTTATTCAGGAAATGACAAAGGAAAGAGTGGTAAAACTGGATTCACATTTTGTGGATATAATTCTTGAAAATTTTGACCAGATTTATTCTATTGCAGAATCTGGGAACGAAACCATTATGAAGGAAAATACTTTTTCTAAGGGAATTGCCTGAAAATCTTTTGTAAAGCTGGATGCTTTGAAGTGCATCCGGCTTTTTTTATATCACTTCCACCATTCTGAAAAAAAATACCGGCTTGAGTTTAGCCGGCATTTCACAAAGAGTTATTCTAACGTAAAATTGTGTAAGAGATTAAACTCTGTGCATTGCGCTGAAAACTTTTTCGCTCATGATATTAATTTCAACGCCCATTTCATCAGCTTTTTTAGTCATGGAAGTTCTGAGTTCATCGATGGTGATATCTGCATTGGTAAAGCTTACCATCATCATCATGACAAAGTTACCTGAAAGAATTGTCTGGGTAATATCTTCTATGTTAATTTTGTGTTCAGCAAGGTAATTGCTTACGCTGGCAATGATGCCCACCTTGTCGCTTCCTACTACTGTAATAATTGCATTCATAATTTTATTCTATTGTTTTTTTGTCACTTGTGCAATCAGATAAGGCAAAGGTGATAAAACAAAGGCCTCATGGTATCTTCTCCTTATGGGGGGCGACCCTAATTTTCGTCTGCGTCTCAAAATTGTGGTTTTACACGCTTTCCTTTTTTAGATGTAAGAGAAAAATGTCTTTGCCTTAATTTTTAGCCTATTGTTTCAAGTTCTGTCTGCTTTTCCGTAAAATCCGGAAGGCAGTTTTTGGAACCAAAGGTAAAGGTTACCTGATCCTTTTCGATATCCGCAATTACGCAGCCGCCCTTGCAAAGGCGTCCAAAAAGAATTTCATCTACAAGAGGAGTTGCGATTTTTTCTTCCACTGTGCGGTTTACATTTCTTGCACCGAATTCCCTGGACCAGCCTAGATCTGCAAGGTAATTTTTGCATTCTTCTGAAACGGCAAGCTTTACCTTTCTTGCGCTCAAGCGGTCTGAAATATTTTTAATTTCCTTTTCCACAATCTGAAGGACAATTTTTCTTTCAAGATGGGCAAATGGAATTATTGCGTCCAGCCTGTTTCTGAATTCAGGCGTAAAGGTTTCTTCCACGGCTTTTTTCATGCTGCCGTCATCTGCGTCTGAAATAAGGTCAGAGCCGGAACTAAAGCCCATAGCTCTCTTTTCTAAGTCACGGGCGCCGGCATTACTTGTCATTATGATTATGCAGTTTCTGAAATCAGCCTTTCTTCCCTGGTTGTCTGTTAAAAATCCGTAGTCCATCATCTGTAAAAAGACGTTGTAAATATCGCTGTGGGCTTTTTCAATTTCATCAAAAAGAATTACAGCGTGTGGATTTTTTCTGACAGCATCGGTTAAAATGCCCCCTTCTTCAAAGCCTACATAACCGGCAGGGGCACCTAAAAGGCGGCTGACGGTGTGTTTTTCCTGATATTCGCTCATATCAAAGCGGAGCAGGGGTTCAGAGAGCAGGCTGGAGAGGGCGCGGGCAAGTTCGGTCTTTCCAACACCTGTAGGTCCTACAAACAAGAATACAGCTTCCGGCTTCTCAGGATTTTTAAGTCCTGCCCGCGCCCTTTTTACGGCGTCAGTAACAGCTTTTACTGCCCTGTCCTGACCGAATATCTGTTTTTTCAGGCTGTTTTCCAGCTCTTTTAACTGAGTTTTTTCATTTCCGGAAAGGTTTTCAACAGGTACATGAGAAATGCGGGAAATTACCTGTCTGATTGTTGCAGGAAGCACCTGTGGAAGAAAATCTTCTTTTGTTTCTTCAGGAGTTTTTCCTTCAAAACCGCCTTGTTTTTTGATTTTTATAAGGGAACCTGCTTCATCAATAATATCTATTGCCTTGTCAGGGAGCCGCCTGTCAGAAAGATACTGAACAGAAAGGTTCACCGCTTCTTCTACAGCAGATTTTGCGTATTTTACTCCGTGGTAACTTTCGTATCTTGGTAAAAGTCCCTGAACAATTTTTATGGCTTCTTCCTTTGTGGGTTCGTTAATGTCTATTTTCTGAAAACGGCGGGCAAGGGCTCTGTCTTTTTCAAAGTTTTTGGAATATTCTTCAAAAGTTGTAGAGCCGATTATGCGGATTTTTCCACCGGAAAGGGCAGGCTTTAAGAGGTTTGCTGCATCCATGTTGGAATTCCCGTTTGTTCCCGCTCCCATAATCATGTGGATTTCATCGATAAAGAGTACGGCTTTTCCGATTTTTTCAAGCTCTGAAATAACTGCATGAAGCCTTTCTTCAAAGTCGCCCCGGAATTTTGTTCCGGCAAGCAGAAGTCCCAGATCCAGAGAGAAAACCGTAAAATCTTTGATGGCCTGAGGTACTCGTCCTTCAACTATGCGCTGAACCAGCCCCTGGGTAACGGCTGTTTTTCCAACTCCGGCATCGCCCACGTGAATTGGATTATTTTTTACCCTTCGAAGAAGAATCTGAATTGTTCTTTCAATTTCTGCTTCTCTTCCCACCAGCAAATCGTAGGAGCCCTTTTTGGCTTCCTCGTTCATATTCACTGTAAAACGTTTTAAGGCGCTGTTTGGGTTTTCTTCTGATTTTCCCTCTTTTGCTCCTTCTCCGTTTTGGCCAGTTTGTTTTCTTCCTTCGCTTTCGTTAAAAGAGGAAACTGCTTTTAAGAGATTTATACGGTAAATGCCTGCAAGACGGAGAAAATAAGAGGCGTAATTCTTTTTTTCATCGTACATGGCTACCAGAATGTCGGTGATTTCTATTACAGTTCTATCGCTGGAAACGCAAAAATAAACGGCTTTGTTCATCATCGCCTGAAAGCCTGCAGATTCAACAGGTTCTTTTTTTTCTGCCTCTTCTGGATATTGGGGAACCTTTTCATTCAGGTAGTTTCTTAAATTCTGAGCCAGAAGCATTGGGTCTGCGTTGCAGTCAAGGATGATTTTTGTCACCTGTGGAGACTGAAGGGATATGAAGAGAACGTGCTCAGGAGTTACCATCTGGCAGTTGCTTCTCTTTGCGTACATCATTGTTTCTGAAAGTATGTGGCCTGCTAGATTGCTTAATTTCATTTTAGTTTCACCTCAATTTTCAATGGAAAGCCTTTTTCCCGGGCTCTTTCTGTTGCTATTCCTGCTTTTGTGACTGCTATATCGTAGGTGTAGACGCCCACTACTGCTGAGCCATTGTTATGCACAGTCTGCATGAGAGTTACTGCTTCATCCTCTGATTTATTAAATATTTCAACTAAAACTTCAACCACAAATTCCATTGTAGTAAAGTCATCATTAAAAAAAATAACTTCGCATTCAGGGGGCAGTTCAAGATCTATTTCTGTGTCTGTGCCCGCTTCTACATTTTTTGCTGTATATTCCATTGGCA
>JAILKG010000042.1 GCA_024693915.1 Treponema sp. | reverse complement strand
CCTTCCTGGAGACATCCTTCACCAACAAGAGAATATGTGTAGTGGTCAACAATTGTATGTTTTGGAGTGTTGAACTTTGCTGCGAGCATGCTTTCTGCAACTGCCATACCAACAGCCATAGAAACGCCCTGTCCAAGTGGACCACCTGTACATTCAACACCGTCTGTATCACCATATTCAGGGTGACCTGGACACTTAGAACCAACCTGACGGAAGTTTTTAATATCATCCATGCTTACTTTGTAGCCAGCCAAGTGAAGAATGCTGTAAAGTAACATTGAACCGTGACCTGCAGAAAGTACAAAACGGTCTCTGTCTGCCCATTTTGAATTTGCAGGATTGTGCTTCATAATTTCGCCATAAAGAACTGCTGCGGCTTCTGCAGCACCAAGTGGAAGTCCAGGATGTCCTGAATTTGCCTTCTGAATTGCGTCCATTGACAAGCTGCGGATTGAAAGAGCAACTGCCTCAACACCTTTTTTGTCCATAATCATACCTCGTATATTATTTATCTTACAAAAATCAAAACCAAAATTTATGCATCAAGTTCATGAATCAAATTAAAAAGAACAGCTTCATCAGCCTGAACTTCAAGAGCTTTTCTAAAACGGGCACTTCTAAAATAACCTGCCAGTGCAGAAAGAACCTTTAAATGAACCTGTGAATTATGAGTAAGAAGAATAAACATTGTAGAAACAGGACGTTCATCCGGAGCCTTCATATCAAGCGGCTCACTCAAATAAACAACACAAATTCTCTGTTCTTCTTCGTCCTTCATAATTGGCGAACGTGCATGTGGAAGGGCAATTCCGTTTCCTACAGCAGTACTAAGAACCTGCTCTCTTGCACATAAAGCATTATAAACAAACTCAGAAGTCATTCCATCGGGCAAATCTATCATCTTAGAAATCTGCTCATAAATAGCTTCAGGCGAAGAACCCTTAACGTTTTTAAACACTCCACCACGATGAATCAGCTTAGCAACATCAACATTTTCACTTTCTTCAACCATTTTTTTTACATCTCCTTTTTTTTACTTTTCAACTATTTTAATGCTTTTGTACATGTTTGCATCAAGTGAATCCTGACTAGTAGGCGCAATATCATAAAAAGTTTCGTCCATTCCAGAAAGCGAAAGACTGACATCATCTACAGGGAAAGATTCAGAAGTGCAATCATTTTCAATTTCTTCTATAATTTTTATAAGATGATTAAAAAGCTGAACCAAAATAACCAGTTCCTGCTGCGGAAAATCTTCCATTTTAAGCCCGGAACATCCGATAGAACAAAGCAGTGAACTTATCTGCGAAAAAAGTTCAACAATTCTTTTTCTTACGGGGATTATTTTCTGTTCGAAAAAATCATTATAATCTTTTGCAATTATAGCATGGCGTTTTTCTATATTCAACAAGAGCAATTTTCTTTCTGCAGCAGACATTCTGAGTGATGAAGGAAAAATCTGTCTTACAAGCTCTGCAAAATCTATTGAATCGTTGTTGCGGTTTTCAAAAATACTGTTCTTGATGTAGCAGTCTATAATCTGCGGAGTAAAAATCATAGATAAATCAGAAAAAACTACATCAGAAGAAAACTCGTGATTCCAGCTGCCAATATAAGGAACCGACTCACCTGTTTTCCAGATTCGTGATTCAACTCCATACGGCGCAAAAGAAATTTTTCTTGTATGCTTTAAAAATTCTTCTACCGAGCCGCAATTTTTTACGCACAATTCTTCCTGATATTCCAGAAATAAAAATGCAAGCTGCTGTTCAATAGAAGCAGAAGGCCCGTTTTTTTCTATGCTTTCCAGAAAACCGTTTTCAAAATGAGTGTACCAGTCTTCGCGGTCAAGCTCCTGTTCAGAAACTGATGAAGAATTGCTTTCTGCCTTTAAAACCGAAAGTTCAATTAAATTTTCTTCCCAGTTGATTACGCGGGCCAAAAGTCTGTCGCCATACTGAAATTTATAGTCAGGAGAAATCTGATCCAGCGGCCAGGATGTAAGCTCTACTTCCGAAGGCATTGAATACTGCACAGATGAAAGCGGAACTTTTTTGTTGGCACGGTCATTCAGAATATAAGGGAGCACATAACCTTCTCCAAAAAGCGCAAAAACATCCATTGCAAGGTTCATGGAAAACACCGTTGACGTGCTTTTTACAGAATTCATTTTTGTGGTAACCATGATTGAATCAGGCGGAACCTCTGGATTTATAAAAGGCATGCAGCGGTGACCAAGAAGAATATGTCCCTTTTGAACTTCTTCTTTTGAAGGCATAAAACTGAACCATCGGCCAACAAAAACGCCCGACCGTGTAATGAATTCATTATTTATCAGACTGAAAACATAATCTGACGAATGCAGGATATCATTACACTGAGTTTTATTAATTCTTATACCGTGCGAGCGCACATAATGATAAAATTCATCGAGAGTAAAAATATCCTGTTGCAAAAAAAAGTATTCATTAAAGATATAAGAAGCTTCAAAATC
>JAILKG010000026.1 GCA_024693915.1 Treponema sp. | reverse complement strand
AGCCACTGCTCGCCCTGGTTATACGGTTTGTATGTAATTTTATCGCTTACGCCTCTGCTCATATTTAAATTTTAGCAGATTTGAATTCTCTTGTAAATTTAAAATAATTGAGGCTGCCCAATTCTTTTTGGACAGCCCCTTCAATTTATTTATTTTTTAGATTCTTCTCTAGGATTTTCTTTTAAGTCACCACGATACAAATCAAAATGCTGTTTTGTAACTTTGTCCAAAGCTTCCTGGGCAAGTTCATATTCATCAACATGATTCATTTTCTTGAAAGTAAAATCACTTCCTGTGGTTGTAAAATAGAAACTTCCAAGGTAAATTGCCTTAACATCTTTTGGAACATCTACATTATAGTCAAACGGAATGTAGATGAAAGTTTTTTCTGAACCAAAAAAACGGTATTTAATGAGATTGATGAATTTAAGGTTGCGGGTTTTCTTGTTCACTTTATAGCGAGCACAGAAAAATTCACCTTCCTCAAAGAGAAGTTTAGGATTATCCTCAACGAAATCCTCATAATCATCATCGATATCATCAGGATCTTCTGGAGCAAAAGGAAGGTTGTATGTTGCAACCTTTTTCTCTTCTTCTTTTACACCACGAGTCGTAGCATAGAAATTCATATCTTCTTCAGGTTTTACAATAATTCGCCCGATGAGAATTACTTCATTTTTCCCAGGATTCTTGATTTTATCATCCTTTGCAAATGCCTGGCCTGCAAGGAATACAGCACAAATTACCGCAATAAATTTGATTTTATTTCGCATTTCTTACTCCTTATTTAGATTTTTTTTCTGCTTCGATTTCTTCGAGTCTTTTAGTGAATGCTTCTTCCCAGGCAGTATCCTTGTAAAGCTCAAGAGCAGCTTTCAGACACCATTGTTCCATAGTACTACCATAATGAGACGAATCCTTATTTTCAGCGGTGTTTTTCCTGACAAGCTTAAGCCCATCATAATCCCCGACATAATACAAGCCTGGCTTTTTAGGAACATTAACAGTCAATGGAGCAACAGCGCTCTGCAGTGAAAAATACTCAGCCCAGTACCAATGTATATTACCAGCCGGACAGTCTCCAGCCGTATGCTCAAGGACATAAGTTGAACCTGGAGCAACAGGTTTAGAAACAAAGCATGAACGATTCATATGCTGATAGTCTGGTGGAAAATCAGGATTCATCTGAGAGAAAGATTGACTAGTATTACCTGCAATATATCCAAAGAATACAACAGAATCTTCTGGAGTTCCAACTGCTTTCTGATAATCTTCTTTTGCACTTGTATCAACCAAAGTGGCTACACAACCTGTTAATCCAAGCAGAACACAAACTACTGCGACTGCTGCACTCAATAATTTTTTCATTTATTTCCTCCGTTATCGAGCTTCCCCGACAATAGTTTTTTAGAATGACAAAATTCCGTAAATTGAAAGGCCTTTGTTTGTGAGAGGATCGATTTCTGGTCGATCTGTCCAAACATCTGTTTTTGTATCCATCCACTGTGTAAGGTGAAGTTGCTTATATCCTGCGCCAACACCAAAATGCATGTCACTGTCAGCATTGAAAATTGCCTGAATACCAACTTCTGCTGTATATCCAAGCATAACCCGGCTGTCACCAATACCAAAATTTCCGTTCAGCTTGCCGTAAGGAGTTAATGCAAATTCACCCATTTTTACAGGAATACGAAGAGCCATACCAAATCCGAATACATTGAAGCTGATGTCCTCGCCGAGCCACTCAGTCTTTTCACGAGTGTACATCATTGAATATCCCAAGAACCCATCACCAAAATAAGTCAAACCAAGGGTGAATGCCATAGGATTGTCATTAATGCTCATATCAACGCCGGCATTTAAAACAAGATGGTCATATCGAGAAACTTCCGGGCTATCAAAATATGAGCTTGAAGAATCTTCCCCATTCTCTGATGATTTGCTTGAATTCTTAGTCTTCTTAGATTTTTTTGATTTCTTAGAATCAGCATCGTCCTTTGAATCAGTGCTGAGTTCAGAAAGCCGCCACAATCCGTGTTCTTTTATCCATGTTGTTGTGACAGTATTTGGCT
>JAILKG010000328.1 GCA_024693915.1 Treponema sp. | reverse complement strand
GGTGAAATGGCAATTCTTGATAATTCTCCTCGTTCTGCAACCTGTATGGCTAAAACAAGAGTAAAGTGTCTTGAGTTCAGCAAGGAAAATTTTGAAGCCCTGGTAACCGGAAATCCAATGCTTTCTTTGAAGCTGTTAAAGCTTTTCTGTAAGCGAATTTATGATCAGAAGCGTCGTTTTAAGATTCTTATTATTGATGAACCACAGGCTCGTCTTGCAGAAGTTTTCCTGATGCTGGATGAAATGAATCCTGCTGATGGCAAGAACGACCGCTCCAGAAAATTCAATGTAACTGTAGCGGACGTAGCTCAGTGGGCAGGACTTTCACAGGAAGTTACAAGGGACGAAATAAACCGCTTTGTAGAAAAGAATCGTGTTGAAGTTTACGACAACTATATGATTGTAAACAACATTGCCGACATGAAGCGAATCGTAGACCAGAAACTGGGAAATACCAAGTAGCCTTTTTAAGTTCTTTTCATTCATAAATAAAACAGATTGAAAGCAATCTGAAAATATGCTATATTTACCCCACGCCAACTTAGCTCACCTGGTAGAGCAACGCACTCGTAACGCGTAGGTAGTTGGTTCAAGTCCGACAGTTGGCTAAATAAATTGCGAATCGTTACATTATAACGGTTCGCTTTTTTTATGTCCTGTCCGGTTAGATTTTGGACTTGAACCATTCTGAAAGCATAGCTTTCAGAAGACGCATTATAAGGAGAACGCTAAAAAACTGCGCTGGGGCGCAGTTTTTTTTAACGCGTTTCCCATATGCGCGGGTTCAAGTCCGACAGTTGGCTAAATAAATTGCGAATCGTTACATTATAACGGTTCGCTTTTTTTATGTCCGGTTAGATTTTGCTCGGGCTGGATAACCATCAGGGTAATTGTATTTTTGGAGCGTGGATTTTATTTTACGTAAAGCCTCGCGTGCGCCTATGGAAGGGTGAAGGGGTAAAAGTTTTTTGCTGCCCGGATTTATTTATGAAAAAAAACAGCAGCTTTAATAGAAATTTTGTTCGCATATAGTACGAAACTTTTACCCCTGAAGCGACCGCAGGGCCTTTTAGGCCCGAGGACGCCGCGCGTGAGCAAGCCCTGGAACAGGCGTAGGTGGAAAAGGTTTTGCCCCGGCAAAACCGCTTTCACGCCCAAAAATAAAGAGAAGAATCGTTAAAGGACTTTTTCTTCTATTGACATCAAAAGTATTTTTCTGATAAAATCCATGTTACTATTATGGTATAGGGGTTGTGGTATGGCCCGTTAAATACTGCGACTTTTGACATAAAATTATTAGTTTGAGGTGTGTTATGTACGCTCTTGTTGAATATAAAGGCAAACAGTACAAGGCTGAAAAAGGCGCAATTCTTACAGTTGATAAGCTTGACGCTGAAAAAGGTGCAAAACTTGACATTGAATCAGTTCTTCTTGTTAGTGACGGTGACAAAGTTTCAGTAGGTGCTCCTTATGTAAAGGGTGCTAAAATCTCTGTAGTTGTTGAAGAATCTTTCAAAGATAAAAAGGTTCTTGTTTACAAGTACAAATCAAAGAAAGATTACCACAGAACTATCGGTCATAGACAGAATTACACAAACGTACGTGTAGAAGATATCGTTCTTGCGTAAGGCTTTTGAATGATATCTGTGCTTGTAGAGCGCAATAAATGCGGTGTCCTGCTGGGCTTAAAAGCTTCGGGACACGCAAAATATGCTGAAAAGGGCTTTGATATTGTCTGCAGTGCAGTTTCAATTCTTTTGAAAACCACGCTGATGATTGTTGAAGATCTGGAGGGCATAGAGCTTGAAGCCGATACGGCCACTCGCGGCCAGCTTGGTTTTAAGGTCTGTAATTCGGTTCTTGCTCCAGAGATGGAAAATGAACTGAAATTTGCCGGAAAGTTTCTGGAAAAGGGATTGGGGTCAATTTCTGAGGAATATCCGGAAAATTTAAGCGTTATGTATACAACGGTTTAACCTTGATATAGGAGTTGAATTATGGGAAGAACTAGAGGTGGAAGCGGTGCTAAAAACGGCCGTGACTCAAATCCAAAGAATTTGGGTGTAAAAAAATATGCAGGTGAATCTGTAACAGCAGGTTCAATCATTGTTCGCCAGAGAGGAACAAAATTCTATCCGGGAGAAAATGTAATGAGAGCTGGAGACGACAGCCTGTTTGCAACAGCAGACGGAACAGTTGTTTACCACGAAAGAATGAACAGAAAGTTCATTTCCGTTACACCTGTAAAGGCTTAATTAACTTTAAGTTTTTAATTTTGGACTACCCGGCGCTAACTTGCCGGGTATTTTTTTTGTTTTTTTACAGCTCATAATTCCTGGCGCATTTTCTTTTTGTTTTGTAGAATTTTATGGGCTCTTCTACTTTTCTATTTTACTATGAAGTGAGGTTTTTTTTATGGTTGGATTTGCTGATGAAGCGATTATTGAAGTTCATTCTGGAAAGGGTGGAAACGGCTGTATTGCTTTCCGCCGTGAAAAATACATTCCTCATGGAGGTCCTAACGGTGGTGATGGGGGAAAGGGGGGAGATGTAATTTTCTGCCTGAAAAAAAACATGAGAACTCTTTCAAAGCTGCGCCATCACCATATTTTTAAGGCTAAGAATGGCGGTGACGGTCAGGGCTGGAACCGCTTTGGAAAGGATGGAGAAGACGTTGTAATTCCTGTTCCTCCGGGAACAACTATCCGTGACGCTGATACAGGTGAACTGATTCACGATTTTACCAACGAGGATGAAGGAAAAGAATTTCTTTTTCTTGAAGGCGGAAAAGGCGGTTGGGGAAATGTTCACTTTAAGTCTTCAACGAATCAGGCTCCCCGCTATGCTCATGACGGTAAGCCAGGAGAAGTTCGCCTTTTAAAACTTGAGCTTTCCATTATGGCTGATGCAGGGCTTGTTGGTTTTCCTAATGCAGGAAAATCCTCTTTGCTTACAGCCTTTACAAATGCCCGGCCAAAAATTGCTCCTTATCCTTTTACCACAAAAATTCCAAACCTGGGAGTTTTGCGTGCTGATGATGAAGAAGATATAATCATTGCTGACATTCCTGGAATTATCGAAGGGGCTTCCGAAGGTGTAGGTTTGGGTTTTGACTTTTTGAAGCACATTTCAAGAACAGCCTGTCTTCTTTTTATGATTGACTGTTCCGATGAAAATTTCAGGACCGCTTACCAGACTCTTCTTTCTGAACTTTCAAATTATTCTGAAGAGCTTATGGAAAAGCCTCGCATTGTTCTTGCAAACAAAATTGATGTAGAAGGTGCTGCAGAAAATGCCAGCGAGCTGATTGATATTATAAAAAAACTGGAGCCGGAAACAAGCGTTATACCTGTTTCTGTTCAGAACAATATTGGAATGGGAAATGCTAAAAAGGCAATTCTTCAGCTGGTAAATCGCCTTGCTGAGGGAGAAAGTCTTTCTGAAAGCCTTTTCCCTTCATCTTCAAGTCCTTCTTTTATGAAGAGCCGGGCAATGGATGATGATGATGGTGTTCAGTATCCTGGAAGTGAAAGATAAAGGTAAATGGCAGGGAAAGCCTTGCCTTTAAGGCATTTTTGCCGGCACCTTTACGCCGAGAGACAAAAGTCGAGAGCCAATTTTTGAGGTAAAATTAAAAGCTCGAAATTCAGACTAAATAAAAGGGTGGAAAAATGAAAATAGCGCTTCTTGGGGGAAGTTTTAATCCTCTCCACATTGGTCACTGTATGCTTGCTGAAACTGTAGCCCGGGAATTGGGCTATGACAGGGTGCTTTTTGTCCCTGTTTATAATCCACCTCATAAAGAGATGAACAATGCGGTTTTGCCGGAAGAGCGTTTTGAAATGGTTAACCGTTTCTGTTCTTCAAGCTGTCTTGATGGAAAGCAGGTATTTTTTGCTGAAGACTGCGAAATAAAAAGAAAGGGAATTTCCTACACTTTTGATACGATAAATTACATCATTCAAAAGTACTCTTCCGAAATAGAAGGAAAACCGGCTTTTATACTGGGGCAGGAAAGTGCCGCTCAGTTTTACAAATGGCACAGGGCTTCAGAAATTGCAGCTTTAGCAGACCTTGTAATTGCCCGCCGCCATCCTGATAACAATTGTGTAGATGTGAAAGCCTTTGAAAATAAGCCCAGCGGAAATTATACCATTGAGTTTGTTGGGGATGATTTTGAAAAGGATTTTAACTATCCCCATATAATGCTTTCAAATCCGGTGCTTCCTCTTTCTTCTACTGAAATAAGAAGCAGAATTGCAGGTGGCAAAGCTTTCCGTTACCTTGTTCCGGAGGCTGTTTTTCACTATATTATTGAAAAAGGTCTTTACGGTTATAAAAAATAGAAGCCGGAAGGCAGACTCTTTAGAATCTAAGCAGGGCAGAAAAAAATGGAATATTCCGGGGATCAGATTTTATTGCTGACAGAGAAAGTCAGGGCTTATCTTTTTAATGTGGTTTCAGAAAACCGCTACGCTCATTCTGTGCGTACTGCTCAGATGGCAAAAAAACTCTGTTCTCTTTATTCTATGGACCAGGATTTGGGCTATTTTTCTGGAATTGCCCACGATATGTGCAAAAAACTTGAAGATAAAAAAATGCTTGCCCTGGTAAAAAAGGATAAAAAGCCTCTTTCTGAGCTGGAAAAGGAAAAGCCTTCTTTGCTTCACGGGCGCGCTGCCGCTATTATGCTGGAGGAAAAATTTGATTTTCACGACCAGCGCATCCTGGAGGCTGTTGCCGTTCACACTTTTGGAATGGAAGGCATGAACGATTATTCCAAGGTTCTTTTTATCGCTGATAAAATTGAACCTGGCCGGGAGCATATTACAAAGGAATATCTTGAGGAGTCACTTTCTCTTTCCCTGAACAGGCTTTTGGAAAAGGTTTTGTATGAAAATCTTTCATTTCTGGAGCGAAACGGAAAGAAAATTGCTCCTGAGTCGGTAAAGCTTTACGAATGGGTAAAAAGAATTTAGCTGGAGGAAATTGGGTTTACTATGGAAAGAAAACATTTGAGGGATGAACAGAGAGGAGCCTTCTTTCTTCTCTTGATTTTTCTGATTCTTGTTTCGGCAATTATTGTTGTTTCTTTTTCTTTAAGAACAGATAAGGTTGCAGAAAAAATTGAAGAAGACCAGGTTATCAGGGTGCTTATGATTCTTGATGACGGTAAGGAAGGGGAGCGACATGCAGTTTTCTCTAATATGCTGGTTTACTATCCTGTTTCCCGAAAAGCTGCCGTTGTAAATATTCCTGGAAATACAGGTGGAATTTACCAGTCTCTGGGTAGAGTAGATAGAATAGATGATGTTTACAGTGAGGTTGGAATCGATGCTTATAAAAGGGAAATTGAAAAGCTTCTTGATGTAAATATTCCTTTTTATCTTGTGATTACTCAGGATAATTTTATAAAACTTACGGATATGCTTGGGGGAATGAGGGTTTTTATTCCTTCTCCTGTTGATGAAACTGGTCCTGATGGTGAAAACTGGCTTTTGCCTTCAGGTGCTGTTACCCTGGATGGGGATAAAATTTCTACCTATCTTCATTACATCCTGGAAGATGAAGAAGAGGCTGAAATTAATGAACGAAATCAGAATGTTGTTACGGCATTTTTGACAACTCTGCACGATAAGAGTTCTCAGATTTTTGGAAAAAAAGCTATTTTCAAAAAGTACAATGCTCTTTTAAAAACAAACCTTTCTGATCCTGATGATGTCTACAAGCTTCTTTCCATTATTTCGGCTATGGACTCAGAATCAATTATTCGACAGACTGTTACCGGACCAATAAGGATTGTAGATGGACAGAGGCTCTTGTTCCCTCTGAATAACGGCGACTTTATTAAGGAGGCTGTAAAGCAGTCAACCAGTTTGCTGATTACAAACAGTATTGCTCTTGCCAGCCGAATTTACGTTCTTGAAATTAAAAACGGAACTTCTGTTCAGGGACTTGCAAGAAACACTGCCATTCTTTTTCAGAATGCAAGTTACAGTGTTCTTAGTGCTGTTAATGCTGATACAAACGATTATGAAAAAACTGTAATTATTGACCACATTGGTAATAAGGAAGTTGCGGGAGTTGTTGGTGATTTTATTCACTGTACAAACATTGTGGAAGAAGAGGTTGCTTCAATTACTGAAGAAAACAATACTGCGGCTGACGTAGACTTTACAATTATTCTTGGAAAGGATTTTGACGGAAGATACGTTAGAAATAAATAATTGTCATAACCTGGAATTATTTGCATAAAAAAAAATGGCTCCCGGAAAAAGGCGGTGGCAAAAAAACTGAAATAGATAATAGGAGACATAATGAAATCACTGGAAACTAAAGCAATTGAAATTGCACGTCTTATGGAAGACGGAAAGGGTAAGGATGTTGTTCTGATTGATGTTCATGAATTGAACAGCTGGACTGATTATTTTGTGATTGCTACAGTAACAAGTTCTGCTCACTGGCAGGGTTTGTATAAGCAGGTCAAAGAATATATCAAGGAAAATGACCTTGAAGTTCATGTAACCAACAGAAAGTCACCTGACGGAGATGACTGGAACCTTATTGATCTGGGACCTGTTGTCGTTCACCTTATGTCTGAAACTGCAAGGAACTTTTATGACCTTGAAAAGCTCTGGCATGCAGGAAAGACTATCGATTTTCATGAGTAATTTTTCTTGACGGGTAAAAGCAAAATCGACTTTGAGCAAAAAAGAAAAATGCAAAAAAAAGCTCCGGACAAATGTAAACATTTGTTTATTGTCCGGAGTTTTTTTTATCAAAAATTATAAATTAATAATCTTCTGTGTCGTCAAAAAAATCGTCTTCTTCGTCTGAAAGTTCTTCGCCGTCGTTTCCGTAGATGTTGCGGTAGCCGTCTTCTGCTTCTACATCATCGTATGGTTCATCCATGTCGTAGTCATCTTCAAAGGCTTCTTCGTAGCTTTCTGAATCGTCGTCAAAACTATCCAGTTCTTCGTCAGACTCGTCGTCTTCAAAGTCCTCAAAATCATCGAAGTCGTCATCAAATTCATCGTCAAAAAAGAAAGCATCTAATTCTTCTTCGTCAAAAGACATATTTTTTTCTCCACTTTTCGAGCCCTTTCTCCGGCTCTGTTAAAGGTATTCACTCTCCTGTTTTTTCCGTAGAAGAACTATAAAGGATGAATGCGAATTTCGTCAACAGGAATTTTAATAAATTTCTGATTTTAAATTTAGGGTGCGCTTTTTTTATCTTGGTGTATAATTTTATTTATGGAAAAGAATATTTATGACCTTGTGATTGTCGGTGCCGGCATTTCCGGTTCATGTATTGCCAGGGAACTTTCAAAACTGGATATAAAAATTGCTATTCTGGATAAAGAAAACGATGTGAGCTGTGGTTCAAGTAAGGCTAACAGCGGAATTGTTCACGCAGGTTACGATCCTCTACCAGGAACATTAATGGCTCGTCTGAATGTTGAAGGTTCTGCGCTGATGAAAAAATATTCAAAGGTCCTGGATTTTTCATATAAGGAAATAGGCTCTCTTGTTCTTTCTTTTGATGAAAATGGAAATCAGAAAATAAATGAACTCCTAGAAAGGGGCAGGGTAAACGGCGTAAAAAATCTTTCTGTTTTATCAAAAAAGGAAGTTCTTGAACTGGAGCCAAATATTTCAGATCAGGTTGAGTGTGCTCTTTTTGCTCCTTCTGCGGCAATAATTTCTCCTTATCAGGCAACCTGGGCCTTTACAGAAAGCGCTGTGATTAATGGAGTTGAATTTTTCAGAAATACAATGCTTCATTCTATAAAAAAAGAAAATGATATTTTTTACCTGGATACCTCCCGGGGAATATTAAAAACTAAGTTTCTTGTAAATGCCTCTGGTCTGGATGCCGGACATATAAGCTCTATGGCAGGAGCAAAAAAATATTTAATTCTTCAGAGAAGGGGAGAATATTCGCTTCTGGATTCCAGCGTCTCTTCTCTGGTAAATCATGTTCTTTTTCAGACGCCTACCGCTCTTGGAAAGGGGATTCTTGTTACAAAAACAGTTGACAATAACATTTTGATAGGTCCTTCTGCAGACGATTTGTCTGGTAGCGACCTTTATTCAACAGAAACTACAGCCCTCAAGCAAAGGGAAATTATGGAAAAAGCCAGAATATCTGTTCCTGATATTCCGGTAAGGGCTTTAATCAATTCTTTTTCTGGTATCAGGGCCATTGCTCTTGATCTGGAAGGAAAGCCTGTAAACGATTTTATTATCGAAGAGGATGAAAAGGTTAAGGGCTTTATAAATGTTGGAGGAATATGTTCTCCAGGTCTTTCGTCTGCCCCTGCAATTGCCCTTTATGTAAGGGAAATTCTTGAAAAAGCAGGGCTTAAGGCTAAGGAAAAGGGAAATTTTATTGAAGAAAGAAAAGGAATTCCTGAACTAAAAAGTGCTTCCATTGATGCCCGTATGGAAATGATAAAAAAAGATTCCCGTTTTGCTCAAATTATCTGCAGATGCGAGATGATAAGCGAAGGAGAAATTGTTCGTGCAATTCACAGTCCTGTAGGGGCAAGAGACCTGGATGGGGTAAAAAGGAGATGCAGGGCAGGCATGGGAAGATGCCAGGGAGGTTTTTGCAGCCCCCGTGTAACTGAAATTTTAAGCCGGGAACTTCAGATTCCTATGGTTGAAGTGACTAAAAAAGGAGGCGTTTCCTATATACTGGATTCAAAAACCAGGGAAAGTGTTGCTGATATTGGGGGCTCTTTATGATTTACGATTGTCTTATTATTGGTGCTGGCCCTGCAGGGCTTGCCGCTGCCATATCTGCTAAAAAAAATGGCCTTGAAAATATTATGCTTCTTGAAAGGGATAACCGCCCGGGAGGAATTCTTCTTCAGTGTATACACAACGGTTTTGGTCTTCATTATTTTTCTGAAGAATTAACAGGACCAGAATATGCCGGCCGTTTTGTAAAGGAGGCAGAAGAGCTTAAAATTCAAGTAAAAGTCAGCACAATGGTTCTACAGATTGAAAAGGGAGAGGGAGAAAATCCTCTTCACAAGGTTACGGCAATCAATTCTAAAGATGGTCTGATGATTCTTGAAACAAAAACAGTTATTATTTCCACAGGCTGCAGGGAAAGAACCCGTGGAGCTCTTCTGATTCCAGGTTCTCGTCCTTCTGGAATTTTCACTGCAGGAAGCGCCCAGCGCTTTTTAAATATTGACGGTTATCTTCCTGGAAAAAAAGTGGTCATTCTGGGAAGCGGCGATATTGGTCTGATTATGGCCAGACGTCTTACTCTTGAAGGTGCAGAGGTAAAAATGGTTCTTGAAATTATGAATTATTCCGCCGGACTTGCAAGAAATATTACCCAGTGTCTTGAAAATTTTAATATTCCTCTAAGAACTAAAACAACAATCGTACAGATTCACGGAAAAGACAGGGTGACTGGAGTTACAATTGCCAGTGTGGATGATCACAGACAGCCAATTCCTGAAACTTATGAATATGTGGAATGCGATACTGTGCTTTTGAGCGTTGGACTTATTCCAGAAAATGAGCTTTTAAATCCTCTTGGAGTGAATCTGGATGCTGTAACAAGCGGCCCTCTTGTAAACCAGAGGATGGAAACAAGTATAAAAGGAATTTTTGCCTGCGGAAACAGCGTTCATGTTCACGATCTTGTTGATTTTGTAACAGAAGAAAGCCTTTTAGCTGGAAAATGTGTAGCTGAATATGTAAATAAGAGATGTGAGAAAATTTCTTCAATTCCTCTTGTAAGGGGAAACAGGGTTCGCTATGTTGTTCCTCAGAAAATTGATCTAAGTGCAGATGAGGATAAAAGTGAAAATTTAAGGATAATGTACAGAAGTACGGAAGTTTATCGTTCTGTATCTGTTATTGCCTGTGCCGGTCAGAAAGAACTTGCCCGGCAGAAAAAACGCATCATTCGTCCCGGTGAAATGCAGATAATTGAAATTCCTTATGAAAAAATTATGGAAATCAAGGATATGGCTCTTCCTGTGACTATCAGCATTGAACTTCCGGAAGATTTGATTGATTAAGGGGCTTTTATGGAAGAAATAAATAGTACTTTTACTACAAATAATAAGCGGTCTATGACCTGTATAATCTGTCCAATGGGATGTCCTCTGGAAGTGATTATGGATGGAAATGAGGTAAGCGTAAGCGGAAACAGCTGCAAAAGGGGAGTGGATTATGCAAAAAAAGAACTCTTTTCTCCTTCAAGAACCTTAACCTGTACTGTAAGCGTTTTAAATGGGAAAAGGCCTTTGGTTTCTGCAAAGACAAGCGGGGAAATCCCAAAAGACTTATTGCTTGCTGGAATGGAAAAAATACGAAGACTAAGGGTTAATGCTCCTGTAAAACAAGGAGAAATTCTTGAAAAAGATTTTTTGCAGACTGGATTTGATTTAATTGCCTGCGAAGATGTTGAAAAACTTTGATCTACCTATGGCTAACCGGCCGCCTGAAAAGCGGCTCGTGATGTTATTACTATAGGGGCTTTCTGCTTTTAAAAGCCCCTATATAATCGTTTATCAGAAAAAAGGCATTTAAGGTCGGTTTGCTTTAGCTTTTTTATTGCCCGACCTAATGTTTAAGTTAGAATTTAAATCTTAATGTTACACCAGTGCTGAAAGAAAGACCTGAGCCGAGTGCTTCCATTAACTCTAACTTGTCGTATCCTTTAGCAGCAGTCCTAATTGTGTAGGAAATGTCCTGGTTGAAAACAAGGTATGCAAAATTCATGTTGATTGGTGGAGTCATAAACTTTACACCAAAGATTCCAGGGAAGAGAACTGTGTTCACTTCTTTTTTAGCATACTGCTGTTTTATAGGGTCTGTGGAAGTTGTGAGTACGACACCGCCATACAAATCTATGTAATCAAGGAAGGTGACGCTAAGACCCATTGGAAATTCAAGGCATTTTAGAAAATCAGTATCAGGAAGAACGTTATAGGTAATTCCTGCAAAAAGACCAGGGTCAAATTTCCATAAATCTGTTCGGATTTCAGCTCTTAAAAGTCCCCCTTGAGGGATAAAGCCCATTGTTCCATCCTGTCCAAGGAAGGTCCAGTCAAAGGCTCCCTGAATGTCGGCAGCAAAATGAGTATTTCCGGATCGTGGAACCCTATGTTTTACAGGCTTTGCAGTTCTTGAAGCGGAGGTTTTCTTTGTGCCGCCGGAAGAGGAAAATTTTGTTTTTTTGGTTGACGTATTTCCGTAAGATTTACTTCCTGTGTAGTTTGTGCTGACACTATTTCCTGAACTTGCGGCAGTTGCAGCTTTTCCTGTCATAGCAGGAAGAAAGCGGCCTGCTCCGTAGTAGGTTCTTTCCCAATAAGGGCGGGAAAGCTGACCGATTTGAACACCGGTTACAGCTCCGTCACTTGGAGCGTGAAGGAATTTGTCCGGTCCAAGATAAATACCAACATGAGAAACTGTAGAGCCTGCCTTAAAGAAAACAAGATCTCCTTTTTGTCTTTGAGCATCTGTAATTCTTGTAGTTGCCTGATACATCAGGGCAGCGGTTCTAGGAAGTTCCTGAAGACCTGCATTCCTTGCGGCCATATAAATAAGTCCAGAACAGTCTATTCCTGATTTGGAAGTTCCTCCGTAAACATATGGCGTTCCGATATATGCTTTGGCAGCGTTTATAAAGGCATCCCGCTGAGATTCAGGGGAAGCGAATGCCAGAAGAGGAAGTGAGATAAAAAGTGCACAAAACACAGCCAGTTTTTTCATATAAACCCTTTCCTTTTTGGATTTTTTTATATAAAAAAAAGAGCCGCTCAAAAAGTTACATCTTTCCTGGGCAGCTCAATATCTGCGACGACTGGATTCGAACCAGTGGAATACCGGCACCAAAAGCCGGGGGCTTACCGCTTGCCGACGTCGCAATTTTTATATCAATACGAGCTCTTTTCAAGAGTGTTGAATTTAGTCTTCTGCTCCTGAAGTCTCGACATGACCAGCGTTATACTCACCTATGATTTTTTCCTGTAATTCATTTCTGAATTCAGGGCTGATAGGGTGAGCAACATCTTTGTATTCACCGTTTGCCGTTTTTCTGCTAGGCATGGCGATAAAAAGACCGTTCTGACCTTCAATGATTTTAACATTGTGCACAACAAAGCAGTTGTCAAATGTTACCGTGACGTAAGCCCTGAGCTTACCCTCATCCTCAACTTTTCGAATACGCAATTCAGTAATCTGCATAGGTCTACCTCCGTAACTAGAACTGAATATGCTAAAGGCTTCTAGTCTGATAATTTTGTTTTAAAACCTTTAGAGCATAACTTTTCTGCGGCTGCTTCTGCTTCTTTTCTGGAATCAAAAACTCCAAAAACAGTGGCGCCGGAGCCTGACATATCGTAGAATGGGGCTCCAGTTTCCCTTAAAGCATCAAGCGCTCTTCTGATTTCAGAATAGCTTTCCGCAAGCGGAGGCGTGAATGAGTTCACGAATCTCCAACATTTTAGCGGAGAATGATACATCTTTTCAAGCACTTTCAGCTCAGGAAAAATTATTTTTCCGGCTTCTCCGCTTTCGTAGTGCCTGTCCACAAGGGCATAAGCCTCTTTTGTGGAAGAATGAAGCTGAGGAAATACAAGAAGAAAATGTAAATCATTTCGCCTTTGAATTTCCTGAACTTTTTCACCCCGACCGGTTACAAGGGCACAGGCTTTTCCCTCTTCATCCATGTGAAAGAAGAAGAAAACATCGCTTCCTGTTTCTGAAGCAATTTTATCGTGTCCCTTACCGTCAAGTTTTATATCAAGGAGTTTTTCCAGCCCCATGATAAAGGCGGCTGCGTCGGAAGAACCTCCTCCAAGACCGCCTCCTAACGGAATCTGCTTTTCAAGTTCAACCAGAATAGAAGGAAGTTTTTGCTTTCCAATAACTTTTCTGAAGGACTGATATGCTTTTGTGATTGTATTTTCTTCAGGCAGGGGAAAGGCTTCTGAAATCACTTTGATGCTGTCAAAGCCTTCCTGAATTTTGATTCTGAGCCTATCCTTTATGTTCACGGTCTGGAAAATGCTTTCAATATTGTGATAAGCTTCATTTTCAAGCCGCGGAAGTACTTTAAGCCCAATATTCACCTTTGCCGGAGCAAATACCTCAATTTCCGTCAGCATATAAAAATTATAACCCTTAATGGTGTAAAGTCAAATAAATAATTAATTTAATCGATGGACTGGGTGGCGATGATAACAGGTTTTGGAACTGTTTCTGTGTTTCGTGTAAGGATGAATTCTATCAGGCTGGTGATAAGAAAGAAGGCAAGAGAAATTACAAAAGAAAGGCTTTCGCTTGTTTTTGTGTTGAGGAGGCTGTAGAGAAACTTGGAGGCAAAAAATCCTGCAAAAGCGGCAATTACCGGCAGAAATAATACCAGAAAGCCTTTCAGCATCTGAAGATGTTTTGAGAGGGCTACGTAAACCAGGCTTCCTTTTTCCAGTGGCAGATTCTGGGGATTTGTTACTTCTATTCCGATTCCCCGGGAAGAATCCTTGCTTTGAGAAAAGGCGCTTTCTGTTACAGGGGAAACTGTAATTTTTGAACCGTTTATTCCGGTTACCACGTAAAGGGCTCTTTTTCTCAATTGAAATCTCCTTTATTCTTTTTCAGGGCTTTCAGTTTTTCTTCACATTCCATTGCCCCCTTTTCATTTTTTAATTCCAGATAAGTGTCCCTCAGGTTGTAGAGGGCTTCCGGGTAGTAGGGGTTGATTGTGACAGAAGTTTCAAATGCGTCCATGGCATTTGTGTATTCAGCTTTGTTAAAATAGACTGCACCTGCTGTATTCCAGAGTTCTGCGTTTACAGGATTTATTTCAAGGCCTTTGAAACAGGTTTGCAGGGCATTGTCGAAATCTTTTGCATCGAAATAGGAAACGGCCAGTGCTTCGCTTATATCCGGATTTGCTTCTCCTTCTTCAAAAGAGTTTGCAGTTTCCAAAGCAGTGATTGCTTCTTCCAGAAAGCCTGCATCCCTGAGGGTGAGACCAAGATTGAACCACAAAAGCCAGTTGTCTCTTTCCAGAGTAATAGCACGGCGAAAGCAGGCGATTGCCTCGGTGTAAAGACCGCTTTGAGAAAGTTTGATTGCTTCGTCGTTCAGACTGCCGGAATTTTCCTTCAATCTTATTTTCCCCCTTCAAGCATATCTATAAACAGCTTTTTAATCAGACGGGCACTTTCGTTTTCTTCTGAAAGATTTTTAAAAGTGATTAATTTTGAAATGTTGTCACGAATGCATTTTTCTCCCTTTTCCTTTGCCTTCTGAATAGAAGAGCTGGTATTAAGAAGTTCAATGCATTTTTCAATTGCGGTGCTGCCGGGACCTTCCATGTTTCCCTTTTCAAAATAGTAGGAAATTTTTACGGAATCCTTAGGTCTTTCAATAACATGCATCAAAATTGGAAGGCTCTTTTTTCCTTCAACTATATCATCGCCCCGTTTTTTTCCGGGATTTCCTGTGGTCAGGTTTGTTACATCGTCAAGAATCTGAAATCCCTCTCCAAGGTACTCTGCTGTTTTGCCTGCTTCTGCAGCTTCTTCAAAGGAGGCTCCTCCAGCGATTAGTCCAAGCTGGACAGCCAGGCTTGAAAGGGTTCCTGTTTTAAGGTGAACCATCTGAGTATATTCTGATGGAGTAGGGAAAAGTTCTGTGTTTGCGTGCCAGAGAATATCCATTGCCTGTCCCAGGTGAAGCCTCCTTAAAAGCAGTGTGTAGAGCTTGTAAAAATAGGCTTTTATATCTGTTGGAAGATCTATTTTTTCCAGACAGGCAGCTGCCTGAAAGTAGAGCCAGCTGCCTGCGTTCAGTGCTACATCAAGACCGTACTGTATGTGGCAGGCTGGTTTTCCCCGGCGAGTATCGGCGGAGTCTTCTATATCGTCGTGAATTAAACTTGCCGTGTGGACGAATTCTACAAGGGGAGTTAGGGAAAAAATCTTTTCTTCCGGGATGACAGGAGTACACCCCGCTTCCTTTGCCATACGATAGCAGAGAACTAAAAGAAGGGGTCTCCAGCGTTTACCACCTAAATCAACAAGATTTCTGCATGGAGAAATAAGGTTTTTAAGATGGGAATCGTTTACGCATCTGGAGAGTTCAGAAAAACTGTCTTTCTGCCAGTTTTCATTTGTTTTGTCTGGAAGAGCCTCTGTTAGTGCTGCTTCTATGTCCCATAATATGTTTTTGAATACGTCGTCCATATATATTACTATACAGTTTTTATTTAAAAAATACAAAAGATTTTTTACTTGAGTACTGTATCCAATGAAGACAGTATAAGGCAGATTGCTTTGCAATTATAGCGTCTACAGATTGAAAAAAGTTAAGTTTTCTTCTATTATTTTCCTGCTTTTAATAATTTTTCGGGCTTAGAAATTCTTTTATAATTTTGAGCCTTGTTAGACAAAGGTTTTTTAGCCTTGTAGAGGAGTTTTTATGAAAATTGTTTCGCTTCAGAATGAACTTGAAAATAACGCTTATCCTGGACGAGGAATTGTTGCAGGGCTTTCTGCTGATGGAAAGTTTGCAGTTTCTGCTTACTGGACAATGGGTCGTTCTGCCGGCAGCCGTAACCGCGTTTTTGTTGAAGAAGGAGAAGGAATTAGAACCCAGGCATTTGATCCTAGCCTGATTGCAGGGGATCCAAGTCTTATTATTTATTCTGCCGTAAAGGTTTTGGGAGCAAAAACAATTGTAACAAACGGTGATCAGACTGATACAATTTATGATGGACTTAAAAATGGTCTTACTTTTGAAGAATCACTTAGAAGCAGAAAATATGAGCATGATGCTCCAAACTATACTCCTAGAATTTCAAGCCTTCTGAATGTGGAAGGGGGAAAATATTCATATTCCCTTTCTATTTTGAAAAGCGATAATGGAAATCCTGACAACTGTCTCCGTTTTACTTTTGATTATGATAATCCTCTTGCGGGGCAGGGCCGCTTTATCCACACTTATATTGGCGACGGAAATCCTCTTCCTAGCTTTGAGGGAGAGCCTGTTCTTGTAGAAATCAGCGGAAGTATCGATGAATTTACAGAAAAAGTCTGGAATTGGCTTAATGAAGAAAACAAGGTTTCTCTTTTTGTCCGCTATATCGACATTCAGAGCGGAAAATATGAAAGCAGAATTCTGAACAAGAATAAATAAGCCCAGGGCAAACGCGTTATTGATTCTATACATAAAAAATTGAAA
>JAILKG010000314.1 GCA_024693915.1 Treponema sp. | reverse complement strand
ATCATTTATTCCGTCTCCAACCATGGTAACCTTACCCTTTTCCATCAGTCTTTTTATATGCTCTTCCTTCTGGTCTGGCTTTACATCTGCAATAATTTCATCAATTCCCGCCTGCTTTCCAATGGCCTGAGCAGTCAGCTGATTATCCCCGGTGAGCATAACTGTATGAAGTCCCATGGATTTTAGCTCACTTACCGCTTTTTTTGAATCTTCTTTTATTGTGTCTGCCAGAGCAATTATTCCCAGAAGTTTATTTCCCTTTGCAAAGAGTACAGGAGTTTTTCCTTCTGACGAAAGTTTTGAAAGCTCTTCCTTATTTTCCTGAGAAAGCGCAATCTGAAGACTGGAAATAAAAGCCTGATTTCCACCTGCAAGTTCATCTTCAGAAAACATAGATTTGCCGGCTAGCTTCTGATCGACTTCCGAAGCCGATTTCTGACCGCCTTGCCCCTCTTCCAAAGTCTCTTCATAAGCGCCTTTAAGACCACTTTCATGACCATCTTCCTGGCCGCCACTTATTCCGAAAGAAGTGATATTTCCTTTTTTATCCGCAAGCCTTGCTTTCAGTCCCTTTCCAGAAAGAACTTCAAAATCACTTGTTTCACAAAGTTCTAATTTTTGACTTTCAGCATATTCTACGATTGCCCTGGAAACAGGATGTTCACTTTTTACCTCCAGAGCATAAGCAAGAGAAAGCAAATCTTCATCAAAAGAGATAATATCAGTAACCTTCATTACCCCGCTTGTAATTGTTCCGGTTTTATCCAGGGCGATAATTTTACTTTTTCCAGCCTGTTCCAAAGATGCGGCAGTTTTAAAAAGAATTCCATTTCTGGCAGCAAGCCCGCTTCCAACCATTATAGCCACAGGAGTAGCCAAGCCCAAAGCGCATGGGCAGCTGATAACAAGAACAGAAACAGCCCTGGCAATAGCATAGCCCACTGACTGACCTGCAAATAGCCATGCTGCAAAAGTAACCAGAGCAATCAGAATTACCAGAGGAACAAAAAGGCCGGAAACCTTATCTGCAATTTTTGCAATAGGCGCTTTTGTAGCGGCAGCGTCACTAACCATTCGGATAATAGCGGAAAGCGTAGTATCCTGACCAACGCGACTGGCCCGGCATTCCATGTAACCCCAGGTATTGATTGTAGCAGCAGAAACTTCAGAACCAGTTTCTTTTTCCACAGGAATGCTTTCTCCCGTTAATGCCGATTCATTTACAGCACTTTCCCCTTTTACAACGATTCCATCCACAGGAATACTGTCTCCAGGCCGAACCAGAAAAATATCTCCAGGTTTTACCTGCTCAACAGGAACTTCCTTTTCCTGCCCGTCAATCAGAAGAACTGCAGTTTTTGGAGAAAGCTTCATAAGCGCTTTTAATGCGCTGGTTGTCTTTCCCTTTGATTTTGCTTCCAGAAGTTTTCCCACAGTTATAAGTGTTAAAATCATAGCTGCGGATTCAAAATAAAACTGCTTCATATAGTAAAGAACTTTTTCTTCATCCTGAAGGAGAACTGCGCTTGTCATAGCAAAAAGGGCAAAAAGGCTGTAAAGAAAAGAAGCCGTTGCACCAAGAGCAACCAGACTGTCCATATTTGGCGCCCTGTGAAAAATTGCCCTAAAGCCGCTGATAAAAAATTTCTGATTTATCACCATTACAAGTGCAGAAAGAACAAGCTGATAAAGACCCATTGCCACATGATTTCCTTTTAAAAATGAAGGAAGAGGCCAGTCCCAGAGCATATGCCCCATACTCACATACAAAAGAGGAAGAAGAAAAACCAGAGAGGCGATAAGCCTTTTTAGGATTACGGGACTTTCCCTATCTTCCAGAGCCTGGTCGCCATCATTTTTTTGCTGACTGGCAGAAGCGGATTTTGAAGATTTTATGCTTGCTCCGTAACCGGCTTTTTCCACCGCCCGGATAATTTCTTCTGAAGAAGCAGTGCCTTCAACTCCCATAGAATTGGTCAAAAGGCTTACCGCACAGGTCTTTACGCCTTCCAGAGAAGAAACCGCTTTTTCAATACGAGCCTGGCAAGCCGCACAACTCATTCCGCTTATATTATACTGTTCCATTTTTACCTCCAGATTATTTCATCAGCTTTTGCAGAGTAAGAACCAGCTCATCAATAATTTCATCGTTTCCACTGCGTATATTTTCTGCAACACAAGTTTTCATATGATTGGCAAGAAGAACTTTGTTAAAGCTGTTCAGGGCGGAAGTGATTGCTGAAACCTGAATCAGAATATCAGTACAGTAGGCATTATTTTCTAGCATTCCTTCTACCCCCCTGACCTGCCCCTCAATTCTTTTCAGACGATTCATCAGATCTTTAAATTCTTTTTCATCTCTTTCTTTATGTTTTCCAGAACAATATGGGCATTCGTCAGACATAGAATTCCTCCAAAAAAAAATTGCTGCATGAGGCTGCCTTGATTAAGGGCAGAGTCAAAGTTCGTTTATAATCAAGTTTGATACCCCCAGTAGGTATCTTACAAAGTAGAGTATATACCCCTACAGGGTATGTGGTCAATATCAATATCTATGCAGACAAAGTTATTTTTGATAAAATATTGTTATGAAGAAGTTATTAATTTTATTCGCTCTTACTGCCCTTTTTAGCTCATCAATTTTTGCAAAAAAAATCCGCGCAACTGTAGAATTGGATGTTGGATCTTCAGACCGTAAAGAAACACCGGAAATTCCGGTTATTAAAGAAAAGAATGAAAACGCTTTTACTCATCTATACTGGTCAATAGGAACAAGTTCCATCGCCTCTTTTGGCGAAACTCTTTTTACTTACATTGCCAAAGAGAACGGCAGCAGAGATAATTTCTACGTGCCATATTTTTACAGCTTTCAGACTGGCTTTGATCATTACATCAATAATTTTGTTGGCTTTGGGATTGAATTTACTTATGAAAACGGTTCTTACAAAAGTGATTCTGACGCTTCCGACAGAAAATACAATACAGACCTTTTCTGCTCTAAATACGGTTTTATGGGAAAATTTACTTTTTCACCTTCCCGCTACATTTATACATCAGTTTCTCTGGGAGCTATGTTTAAAACCAGTGACCAGTACAAAGACTGGCTTCTGGTACTACCGGCAATCAACTACTGCCCTTTCGGCTGTCGTCTTCCAATCAACGAAAACTGGTCAACCTACTTTGAATTCAACCTTGGCTCAGTTTCCTGCTTTGACTTAGGATTAAGCGTAGCTTTCTAATCAAATTTATTTGAATTATTTACGCTGTCGCTACAAAAGAAAATCAAGCATTGCCTTATTATCAAACAATAAGCAGTTTCTAATCAAGTTCTTCAAGCGGTAGAATCGTTCCGATTATACAGAAAGGTTCTCCCGCATAATCCTGCTGTACGGCACATTTCAAAAGACAGTTTTTTCCATTTGCCTTTACAGAAAGCTTCAGCTGGTAATCTTCACCTTTCTTTGCCTTTGCTTTTAAAAGAAGGGTCTCCACATCAGTAATGGTAAAAATATCCCGAATTCCAAGAGAGTCGGCATTTTCATCCAGTTCAAGAAATTTTTGTGCGCTGGGATTAAAAAGAGAAATTTCCCCGGACTCAGAAATGATGATTACAGGAATATCTATTTTATAAAAGATCCCTTCGCTCACATTTTTAAGAGTCATATTAAATGACATTTTCTGACGAAGAGCCCTCATCCAGATAACAAAGTTTATTGAAAAAGCGATGGAATAAGTTATAGTCGGATAATTTTTAAAAAACAGACTTGGAAAAATTGCAGGAAAAACCGACAAAAATAAAACCAGATTGGAAGCAATAATCTGGGCAACAAAGCGCTTTTCCCTCTTAATTTTTTTTCTCTTGTACCAGCGAACTGACATCACCAGAAGAATGGTGCCAACAACAATCAGAAAAATATAATGGAATAGAATAAAACGCTTGTCTGAAAGTTCAAATGAGTTGTAAAAATCATGGCGGATATAGGTATTTACCCCTCTTCTTCCGTGAAGAAACAAATCTGTAAAACCAAAAACAGGCGCAATATTTACCAGAATTAATTTTGTAAGGGGCTTAAAATCCATGTCGTAGATGATGATTGCCATCTCTGAAAGAATAAGCCCAAGACAACCCCACAAACCAAAAAATCGCGGAATAAATGCTTTAGAAACATCAGGGATGAGCCCCATAAAACCATAGCCACAGCAGACCATGGAAGAAAAGGCTGTAAAAACCATTACAAAACCTCTATATTCAGAAGCATCCTTTTCCCGGACGCAGGCAGAAATTCCCCAGGCAAGTTCCAGAAGTCCTATAGAAAAAATCAAAAGATTAAGATAAAAACCAAGCATGCAATTTCCTTTTTTTCTCCACAAGTTAACTATAATATGCTTTTTGGGAATTATGCAATATATTTTTTACTTAATTTCTGCCAGCGCAAAGAATATCAATAACATACAGAGAATCCCGACTATGGAGCATAAGAGCATTTTTACACTCTGGCCATAAAAAAAGCCTCTCAGAACCTGTACAGTAACAAGCTCCGGGAGGCAGACATTACCTATCTAGTTTTTACTGATAAACTACTCCTCTTCAGGAAGATTAGGAACCTGAACATTAGTAGTCTTAAAAGAAGTAACTTCGTGATAAAATTCTGCAGAATCTTCGTTTGTACTTGCTTTCCAAACAGCCTTCATTGTAATTCCGGTTTCTTTATCAATATCCATCTGATAATTCAGAGTAGCAAAGTTACCATAGGCTGTAGCATAATAAGAATATGAATAATGGGTACAGCTTCTGCCGGCAACTGTTCTAGTGTCGCCTTTTGTTAAATGACCATCATAAGCATTTGCAAAATAAAAAGATATATTCATGCTATCCCTTAAATCGCTGTAAAGCTTATCCACACCTCCCTGATCTTCAAGCTGATCAGAAGTCAGACTATAATTATATGCATAAACAAGGTTTCCTTCATCATCCAGATTTGCAGAATAATTTAGTAACCTGTCACCTTCCTTCTTATATGCATGACCAGAATCTCCTGTGATTACCCAGATAGTGTTGTCTTTTTCACCATAAATCCATGTTTCTTCTTCATCATCATCGTTAAATTTATGCTTGCTTTTGATTTCAATGCCTTGTTTACCAGCTAAAGCCGCCAGTTTTGCTTTACTTTCTTCCTGGCTGAGTTCAAGAGAATCGCTGCCACTTTCAGTAGCGTCATCAGATTCTTCTTCAGTTGAATCAGACATAGCATCGTTAACCAAGTCATCCAGATTACATGCACTAAAAGAAAGAAGCGAAGCTCCCATGAGCATCAAAAGAAAAGATTTTGCTTTAGAAATTTTCATATAATATCCTCCAAAAATGCAGAAAATTTTTCCAGTTAAAATTCCCTAAAAATCGTGAGAGAGAACTGTATAGCCAGTCCCCTCAACAAGTTATAGAAAAATTATATTGTGCTTTTTTGAGATATGCAAATTTTATTTTGAAGAAAAAGCGGAAGGAAATAATAAATTATGAAGCTAAAATCTTTTTCTGCCATACTGGCGGAGGAAAATTTATTGGGGCTGTCTAATAAGTTTAGTGACTGCGGTCATTGAGCCTGTCGCCCGCTTGCGCACGGAGCGAAGCGAAGTAATGACCATTTACACTATATCTGGTGGTTGCTTCGCGCCTTCGGACGAGAACCTCAACCACCGCAAA
>JAILKG010000285.1 GCA_024693915.1 Treponema sp. | reverse complement strand
TTATGAATTCTATACATAAAAAAATTGGAATGGGGAAGCATGCCGCGGACAAAAAAGACTCTGTTTGTGGTTGCCGCGAAAGCGGCATACAATAGTTCCTCAGCCACAAACAGCGTCTAGCGCATTAATGCGCGTTTTTTGAACCGTGGCAATGCTGACCAGAGCGCTTTTATTTGTAAAACATATTAATAATGCGTTTGCCCTGAAGCAAACAGAGTCCCTACTTGCCCATCAGACTTTTTCAAGGTAGTATTTATCCATGAATAAAATAGTTCTTTCAAACCCTTATATAATCATTTTTCTTGCAGGATCAATTCTTTCCTTCATCATTGAACTCTTCCTGGACTTTACAAACTGGAAGCACAGGAAACGCTTTGGAGGAAGCCTTCCGGAAGAATTAAAGGAATTTCCTGCTTCTTCTGTTTTTGACAGGGAAAAACTTTCCAGAATGACCAGTTACAAAAACGACAAATTTTATCTTTCACTGCCCTTTTCCATTCTGACTTTTGACCTAAACCTTTCCCTGGTTCTTTCCGGCTTTTATCCATGGATTTTTAATCTGGTATGCAGGGTAACTGGCGCTCCCCACTCCTGGCTTAACACCTGGCTATGCGCTATTTTCTTCTCATTTCTGACTTCTCTGCCAGCAGCAATTCTTACTTTGCCTTTGAGTCTGATTGATGAATTTAAGCTTGAAAAGAAATATGGCTTTTCCAACATGACTTTAAAAATGTGGATTTTAGACAGCATAAAAAGCCTTATTCTTTCTGCCCTCCTTTCAACCCTGATTCTTGCCGCAGTTGTATTTATTCTTATAAAGTTTCCTTCCAGCTGGTGGATTTTTATCACAGTCCTGCTTTTTGCCTTCACAATTCTTATGCAGGTTCTTTATCCCATTGTAATTGCACCAATTTTCAATAAATTTACTCCCCTTGAAGAAGGAGAACTTAAAAGCAAAATTTCTGACCTTTTACAGAGCCAGGGCTTTAAGGTTTCCGGCATTTTTGTAATGGACGCTTCAAAAAGATCCGGCCATTCCAATGCCTACTTTGGCGGTTTTGGAAAATCAAAGAGGATTGTTCTTTACGATACACTGATTCAGAATCTCACCACCGACGAGCTTGTAGCGGTAATCGGTCATGAACTGGGACATGCAAAACTCCACCACATCACAAAGAAAATGTTCTTCCTGATTCCTGTGGAACTTTTGCTCATGCTTCTCTTGAATTATACCAGCGGTCGCACCAGCCTTTACACCGGCTTTGGTTTTGCCGTAAGCCAGGAAAATGTGATCAACATGCAATTTATCGGGCTTTTCCTTTCCATGATGGTATGGTCTTCAATTTCTACGATTGTAACACCAGTTCAGAACTTTTTTTCAAGAAAAGACGAATTTGCCGCCGACAAGTTTTCTGCAGAACACACAAAAAATCCTGACCAGCTTATTTCCGGCCTGATAAAACTGAACAGCGAAAACTTAAGCGAATTAATTCCTTCAAAGATTTATGCAGCCTGGTACTATTCTCATCCGAGCCTGCTTGAAAGAATTCGTGCATTAAAGAAAAAAGAAAAAGACAATTAGATATAAAAGACCTTATTTCTGAACAGGAGCGTCTTTTAAGGCGCTTTCCACAGTAACATCGCTGCTACCCTCAGTTGGAAGGGGCGATTTTTTATACTCCTTAAGGGGCTTATTCTTTTCGTAGTGAATTCTGCATTCAATAATTGCAAGAAGAATTGCGGCAATTGAAAACCACTGAATCCAGGTGGAAAAGTAAACAAAAAAATCAAAAAGGGCATGACTCAAAATAGCAATTATAAGAGCAATAAAATCAGCAGATTTTTCCTTAACACTCCAGATAAATATTCCGCAAAGTCCGGCACAGAAAGTGTGAATCAAAACAGAAGAGAACATTCTGATAAAAATCAGATGGTATAAAAGGACTGCATTATTGGCACTGGAAGATTCCAGATGGCGCAGGAAATATACCACCGATTCAAAACATCCCAGGGAAAGGCCCATGAGAAGACATGCCATAAAGAAATGAGCAAAAGTGGATTTTTTCTTTGGTATAAGAATAAGGAAAATAGTTTTTATCCCCTCTTCCAGCAAAGCATTGTACAAAAGTGTTTTCAAAAAAACTGAAAGAAGATTTGTATCCGACTGCGCTATAGAAGGAAAATAGTAAACCAGAATAAACTGAATAAAAGAAATCGGCAGAACTGCTAAAAATCCTAGCAGACTTGCAATCAGCAGTGTGGAAACCTTGATTTTTGAAAAAACTTCATACAGTATGAATGTAAGAACAAAAGGTGCAAGGCAAAGTGCTATGGAAAAGTATACACTCATATTTCACAAGCCTCATTTATGCCTGACTGCCGTTTGAATCTCCGGCTGAAAGATCCTGACCGCATGAACCGCACTCACAGCTTCCATCTCCGCAAGAACCGTCGCCACAGGAACCGCAGCCGCCTCCGCAATTTCCACCGCAACCGCCGCAGCCCATGTTAAAATCTGCATCTGTTGATTCACGGACATTTACAACTTCCACATCAAAAGTAAGGCGCTTTCCTGCAAGCTCATGGTTTCCGTCAATTGTAACAGTATCGTCATTTACATCGATAATGCGAACAAGGAAAACTGAGCCGTCATCTGCAGAAGCCTGAAAAGTCATTCCTACCTGAATATCAATGCCTTCATCAAACTGAGAACGAGGAACCTGGCCTACCAGCATCTGGTTGTACTCACCGTAAGCGTCCTTTGCTTCTACAACTGCCTTGAATTTATCTCCGGCCTCTTTTCCTTCCAGCTGAGCTTCAAGCCCGCTGATAAGCATTCCATTCCCCTGAACATAGCCTAAAGGAGAACGGCCAACAGAAGAATCCAGCTGATTTCCATCATCGTCTGTAAGGGTATAGTGAATTTCAACAAATTTGTCTTTTTCGATTTTCATTTTGATTTCCTTAAATATTTATTTTTAAATTATTTTACAAATAATCGTTGTATTCATTCTGGTCAAAACCTTCCGGCATATCCTGAACTACTTCTGTAATTTCTGGAACTGCGTCCATGATATAGCGTTCAACACCCATTTTCAGCGTCATTACAGCCATTGGACAGCTTCCACAGGCACCTGTTAATTTCAGGTGAACCCTCATTTGATCATCTATGCTAACGAATTCCATATCACCGCCATCTGCCTGAAGCTGAGGACGAAACATATCTATTGCCTCAAGAACTCTGTCCTGAACCGACTGATCAGGATTTTTTACTTCAATTTTTTCTTCTGTTGAATCTGACATATTAGGCCTCCAAAAATATTTCTCAAATTTATCGCTTTATACTACACTTA
>JAILKG010000280.1 GCA_024693915.1 Treponema sp. | reverse complement strand
CAGCTGACTGCTCAGGCCATTGGAAAGCAGGCGGGAATTGATGAAATTATTGCAGATGTAAAGCCAGACCAGAAGGAAGAGCATATAAAAAGACTGATGGAAAAGGGTAAGGTTACCATGGTTGGAGACGGAATAAATGATGCTCCGGCTCTTACCCGTGCAGATCTAGGAATTGCAATTGGTGCCGGTACAGATGTTGCCATCGATGCAGCGGATGTGGTGCTCATAAAGGGCAGTTTGATGGATCTTGTTGCTGCAATAAAAATTTCCCGGGCAACGCTCCGAAATATTCACGAAAATCTTTTCTGGGCATTTTTCTACAATATAATTGGCATTCCTCTGGCGGCCGGCTGTTATGTTTCTCTTTTTGGCTGGGAACTGAATCCTATGTTTGGAGCGGCTGCAATGGGACTTTCAAGTTTTTGTGTAGTCTCAAATGCTCTAAGGCTGAACTTTGTAAAATTGCCTGCCGGTAAAAAAATGGAGGAAAAAATAGCATCCGAAAGTGATGGTTTTTCTCAAGGGTCTCTTTTGGCCAAGAATGAAATTGAAAATAAAGAAAATATAAAGGAAGGTGGTAAAATGAAAATCAAAGTAAATGGCATGATGTGCTCTCATTGTGAAGCTCATGTTAAAAAGGCTCTGGAAGCAGTTGACGGAGTAAAAAGCGCACTTGCTTCTCATCAGGAGGGGACTGTAACTATTGAAAGTTCTAAACCGATGGAAGAAAGTCTTCTTGAAGCTGCAGTAAAAGAAGCCGGTTATGAATATGCAGGAATTATTCAGTAATTCTTGCGGTCAAAATTGCACTCTGACTCTAAATCAACTTCTAAAGCAAGTTAAGATAGAGTTAGAGTGTATAAAAAAGAATACAAGTTAATAATAATTCTAGCAAAATATAAAGCAATTATTCATCAAATTTCTAAAAGTTAATTCCTAGTAGACTTCAGGTTGTTTTTTCTGCTGATTTTTTTCTAATCTTTCAATATTTCTATCCGACAAACGAAATAAGAGCAAACTAAAATTCTTTCTGCCAGTCTGCCCGTCAGTAAAAATCATTCCGGTCGGGCATTTTTTAAGACAATTTACAGGCGGAAACTTTTTTGCTAGTGGGGATTTATTATGAAAAAGACAGTTATTAAAAAAGCAGTGATGGCATTTGCAGGACTTTTGTTTTCTTCTTTCCTTGCCTTTTCTCAGGAAATGAAGGGTTCTATCGACGTGGATTTCTTTTCCGGCGAAGAAAATGCATCCTATACAGAATGGACTGGCGGTTATTCCCCAAGCGAAATCAATACCCGCTCTCAGATTAAGGATATCGGACGCAGACTGGCAAACGGTATTCAGTATCAGGAAACTGAAGAAAATGACCCCTTCCCATACAACAAGGGAAATCCAGCCTATAAATACAGCGCCGCAAGAGTTTACGGTACTTCAAAGCGTGGCGCAGATGTAATTTTGATTGGAGAAACAGCTACTGTAGATACAATCAAGTGTCTTAAGATGATTCTTCAGGGCTATGTTGAAAATGCTTACGGAATTTCTCCATCTGAGTCAGAAGGCCTTGCTCAGGCTCTGTGTAACTGGAACACCGCTCTTTACAATAACTCATATCTTTTAAACCAGTTTGAAGACGGTGTAAAGGATGCTTTTTCAGGCTATGCTACAAAAACCGGTCTTTCAAACTCTTTTAGGGAATGGAAAAAATCAGTTCTGGTTATTCCTCATGTATTTACAGAAGCAGCAGAAAATGAAAACCAGTATGAAAGCGATTTTGACTATTCTGACAATTCTCTTGTTCAGGAAAGCGTCCCTGAACAAGTTGAAGAAAATGTAGAAGAAAAAAATGAAGCTGACTATTCTTCGGCAAATACATATTCAAATCAGAATTCAAAAAATATAAAGAAGCAGAATAAGAAAGGCGGAAATAATAAAATGATAATTCTGGCAGCGGCCTGCGGAGGTGCCATTGCTCTGGCTGCAATTATCATCATCCTTTTGACACGAAAAAAAGCATGAGACTAAAAAAGTGATTTTTTAAAAATATTATTTAAAAATCTACAGTAAATAATCGTCAAAGAGGCCGGGATAGTTTTTGTCCCTGTCAGAGGCGGCAGGATTCAGAGGAACGATAAAACTTTTTTGTTCCGGGTCAAAAATCCTGTCGCCTTCTTTTATTTCTCCAATCAAGAGGGGTGAAGAAGGCATGTGGGCTTTCATATTTTCTAAAACCTGTTGGGGGCTTGAATTAGCGTAGCAGTATTTGCAAAGGTGGCCGCAGGAATTATAGGCTCCGATATCACCGTTCAAATAGCAGGAACAGCTTTTTCTGGCCGGATTTTTAGCCGGAATTTTCAGTTTTTTATCGTCTTTAAGAACGTTTTTCAGCGCTTTTTCCAGAACTTCAATTGTCTGACAGCCGGAACAGTCTGCTCCAAACTCAGAAAGTTCCTTTCCTTCTGCGCAGGGTCGCAGTGTCATTCCGTATTTACCGGCAATTTCTACCATAGCTTTTCCCAAAAAGAGCCTTTCTTCCCTGGAAACTTCCCTTGCTTGGGGAAAATTCCTTTTTACTTTTGGGTACAAATCGATAAAACTGATAACTGCTGTTTCCGTATAGCCGCAGAGTCTTTTGGCAATGTTTTCAAAGGCTTTCAGGTGGTAGGCAGGGCTGTACTTCTCTGAAATAAAAATCGGGTCGTACCTCCAGCCAACCTTTTCTTTTCCAAGAATTTTTCCCAGTTCAATTATGCCTTCTGCTACCAGGGCTTTTTCCGGTACATTGGGTTCAATTTCTTTTCCATAGGGAGTCAGGGAAACGTACCACCACTGATTATAGGCCGAAAGTTCATTCATCAGTTCTGGATTTTTTAGGACTGGCAGGGGATTTTTTGTGCAAAAGGTAATTAAATCTACAATTTTTGGGTTCAGCTGGTAGCGGGAAACAGAGGAAGGATAAAAGGGGTTTCGCACCATAACAAAACCCTCTTTCAGGCGGTTTAAGAGCCAGGTGGAATAAAAAGCGGGAATATCAGTTCTCTGTCCTGTCTGAATAATCATTGCTTTTTATCCGCCTTTTTGCTTTTTAAAACCTCTTATTTATGAATGTCTGCCTCTTTAGTCACTTTAGAGACATTAGAGACAGACTTTTAACTGCAAAAGTTACATTCTTTCAAGGTAAGGAACAAGAACCAGTTTCATTGCGTTCTTGATTACCTGAAGTGTACAGTCTGCAAGGTAAAGTCTTGCTCCGGCAAGTTCCTTGTTTTCTGCAGTTACGATAGGGCAGTTCTGGTAGAATTTGCTGAAGAGTTTTGCCACTTCGTAAACATAAGCGGCAACTTCGCTTGGATTCAGTCCTTCTGCGGCTTTTGCAATTACTGCAGGGTAGTCGCCAAGCTGTCTGATCAAAGCCCATTCGTCTTCACCTGTCAGGAGAGAAACGGCTGCATCGCTTGTGTTCTCTTTGATTCCGGCTTCTTCTGCCTTTGCCAGGATTGAATTGATTCTGGCTCCCATGTACTGAAGGTATGGACCGGTGTTTCCGTTAAAGCTAAGGCTTTCTTCCGGATTGAAAAGCATATCCTTTACAGGAGTTGCCTGCAGCATATAATAGTGAAGGGCTCCAAGGGCAACTTTTTCTGCAACTTCGTCTGCATCACCAACTTCACCGTCTCTGCCTCTTTCTTTGATTGCGGCAAGGGCATCTGCGTGAAGTGAGTCAATCAGGTCGTCAGCGTCTACAACAGTTCCTTCGCGGCTCTTCATGCGTCCGCTTGGCAGGTTTACCAGTCCGTAGCTCAGGTGATAGAGCTTGTCGGCCCAGTTAAAGCCAAGTTTTTTAAGAATGTGGAAAAGAATCTTAAAGTGATAGTTTTGTTCGCTTGCAACAACGTATACCAGCTGGTTAAAAGCCCAGTCGTCGTGGCGGCTGATTGCTGTCCCGATATCCTGAGTGATATAAACCGAGGTTCCGTCCTTGCGGAGAAGAACTTTTTCGTGGTTGTCTTCATCTTTTCCTTTTCCAACAACATCGGTTACATCGATGCGAACGGAACCGTCTTCTGCCTTAAAGAAAACGCCTTTTTCAAGACCTTTCATTATTTCGTCTTTGCCCTTAAGGTAGGTTTCGCTTTCAAAATAGTATTTATCAAAGCTGATTCCAGTTCGGTCGTAGGTTGCTTTTACTCCGTCAAAAGTCCAGCCGTTCATCTTTTCCCAGAGGGCGTGAACTTCAGAATCGCCTGCTTCCCACTTAATCAGCATGTCTTCTGCCATCTGTGCGGCTTCCGGATGAGCTGTTTCCGGCTTGTCTTTTTCTCCTTTCAGGTACTTGTCGAATTCAACATAGCACTGACCTACAAAATGGTCGCCTTTCATTCCAAGGCTTTCAGGAGTATCTCCTTTTTCTTCATGGAAAAGCTTGTAGGCTAGCATAGACTTGCAGATGTGAACTCCGCGGTTGTTTATCAGGTCTACTTTGTATACTTCAGCGCCGGCTGCCTTTAAAATGCGGCTTACAGATTCACCCAGAGCGTCGTTACGAACGTGTCCAAGGTGAAGAGGTTTATTTGTATTTGGAGACGAGAATTCAATCATTACACGGCGACCTTCCAGCGGTTTTTTGCCGTTTGAACCGAGAGAGCCGTAATTTTCTCCTTCTTCTTTGATTGCTTTAAGAATAGGGCTTGCGGCTCCGGATTTGTCCAGTTTTACATTAACATATGGACCTACAGCCATGAATTCTCCAATGGATTTGTCGGTGATTTTTGCTGCAACACCACTTGCAATCTGTGGAGGAGCCATTCTGAGGGCTTTTGCAAAAGCAAACATGGGGCTGCCTAAGTCTCCCATCTCTGGATTTGGTGCATTCTGAACTACAATGCTCTCTGGGGAGATAGTCTCTGCCTGGGGATCTTTTTCCTTTATAAATTCATTTAATGCTGCTGCGATGATTGCGCGGCAAGTTTCTTTTGCGTCTGCCATAAAATCCTCTGTTCTGATTTAAGTTTATGTTAGTCAAATATTGCTGAGAGCCAATTTTGAATTATGAAATAATATCAGCTCGAAATTTGTTCCATTATAGAAATTTTATGCTAATAAATCAACACGCAGGCCTGAAATGGGGTGCCCGATGTCCGGTGCCCGGGGGCAGGGACACCGCCGTCGCAAGTGAAATCGCCTGAGTCTGGAAATGAATATTATTATTTTTTACATCAGACAACTTGTGTGCTAAAATATTGTATGTTTGATTTACGGAGGAAAATTGTGAATATTTCAGATTCTGTTTTTTATGTGGGAGTTAATGACCACAATATCGATTTATTTGAAGGCCAGTTTGAAGTTCCAAACGGTATGGCCTACAATTCTTATATGATTGTCAGCGATAAAATTGCAGTAATGGATTCTGTGGACGCTGCTTTTGGAAAAGAGTGGATAGATAACATTGAAAATGTTCTTAAAAATACAGGAAAGTCATCGCCTGATTACCTTGTTGTTCAGCACATGGAGATGGATCATTCCGCAAATGTCATGCTTTTTTCGCAAAAATACCCTCAGGCAAAAATTGTTGCCTCTAAAATGGCATTTAATATTATGAAAAATCTTTTTGGAACGGTTTTTCCGGAAAAGCAGATTGTTGTTTCTGACGGTCTTGTCCTTGATTTGGGTGGCGGTGACAAAGGAAAAAGGCTTCTGCATTTTATTTCCGCTCCAAATGTTCACTGGCCTGAAGTTATTATGACTTATGATGAAAAAGAAAAAATTCTTTTCAGTGCCGATGCTTTTGGAAAGTTTGGTGCTCTTGATTACAACGATCCTGAAGGCTGGGCTTGTGAAGCCAGGCGTTACTACTTTGGAATTGTAGGAAAATTTGGTGCTGCAGTTCAGGATTTACTGGCAAAAGCTTCCAAATTTGATATTCAGAAAATCTGCTCTTTGCACGGTCCTGTTCTGGATGAAAATATTCCGGAATACATCAATAAATATAATATCTGGTCAAGCTACGGAATTGAAAGCAAGGGAACTGCCATTTTTTACACCTCAGTTTACGGTCACACAAAAGCTCTTGCAGAAAAACTGGCTGAGATACTCATAGAAAAGGGTTGTCCTAAAGTTGTTGTAAACGATCTTGCCAGAGAAGATATCTACGAATGCGTTGAAGATGCTTTTCGCTACGGAAAAATTGTTCTTGCAACAACAACTTATAACGGTGGAGTTTTCCCGAAGATGAAGGAATTTATCGACCATTTGAATGAAAGAAATTATCAGGGAAGGAAAATCGGTCTTATAGAAAATGGCAGCTGGGTTCCCTCTGCAGCCAAGGGGATGTATGCCATGCTGGAAGGAGGAAAGGATATTACCTTCTGTCAGACAAAAGTTTCTGTAAAAATTCAGCCAACGGAGGCTAATATTCAGGAACTTAGAAACATGGCTGACGAACTTTTGTAAAAAGAACTTCTAATTGAGATTAGATTGTCTAAAATAATAGACAATCTAATAATAATTCTAATATTTGAGGGAGTAATAATGGCAGCTAATAAGGAAATAGAAGAAGATCAGGAAAGTTTAAACAAGATAAAAGCAGAAATATTTAAGCGTTTTGATTCAGCAAATGAAAAAGTGATGGATATAATTCAGGATTATCTGCAGACGGGATATTTGGAAACTTTTTGTAATCTGCTCTATTTTCTCCCAGAAGACAGGCGGGCTTCGGTTATGGAATCCTTTCCCCCTGAAATAAAGTCAGAAGTTCAATCAAGATTGCAGAAAAATCCGGAAAAAAGCAGGGAAAACACAGAAGTTTTGAGTTCTGTAGGAAAAATTATGAGAAAAGCTGATTTTTACGGAGAAAAGGTTTCTGATGAAATCCTTGAAGGCCAAAACGCTTTTTTTGCCTTGCTTTCAGAAAAAGAAACAGCGGATTTGTATTCAAAAAACCCATATCTGGCTGCCAATATTGATTTTTATTCCATCTCCATAGAAGTGATTATGTATCTTGATGACCGAAGTGTTCAAATACTTTTAAGAGAAGTAGATTCTACTGTCCTGGCAAAGGCTTTAAAAGATTGTTCTGTGGATGTAAAAACTAAAATTTTTAACAATATGTCAAAAAGGGCTGCCACATTACTACAGGAAGATATGGAATTTATGGGACCTGTAGATAGGTTAGAGGTTGTAAATGCTCAGGATACAATTATCAGAAAATTAATAAAATTAAAGAATAAAGGCGAAATTATTTTAGCAAATCTAAGTTTGAGCCCTTTGTCCATGTAGATTTATTATAAAGGAATATGATGAGAGAGATTACTTATTTTTACAGAAAATTTGCATCTGCTGATTTTGAAGAATCAAAAATAGAAAAAATTCCTCTGCCGGTGCGGTTAAATACTCCCTTTCAGGATAAATCTTATTTCTATGATTATCAGAAGAAATGCTGGCTGCCTTTTACTCAAAATCCTGAAACTCTTCAGGATTGCCAGACATGCTTAAGTGAAAGGACCTTTTCAACAGACCAGTATTTTTGTGCTGAATTTCCAGAAAATTCAGTAGAAGTACCAGACTTTCATTTTGAACATGTACCTATTGCTTTTTTTAAAAGAAGGATAGATATCGCTGACAATACAGATTATGAAGAAGGTGACGGGCTCTTTCTTGAAGATTTAACGGCACCTGAACTGGAGTTCGTTTTTCAATACCAGTACAGAAGGAAAAAGAGTGCATTTGATTATAAAAATCTTTCGGATTCAAACAAGATACGTAAGGATTTTTATGGAGCAAAAATAGAAACAGACCATCAGAATTTCACTTTAAAACTTACTTTCCTTAAGTTTTACAGAGAGGATGATGATTTCTTTCATTACTTCGATTCTCAAGATGATACTTCAATTGACAAGCCCTTAACTGACTGTCCCTATGATGACTGTCCATTTTTTCTGGAAAAATCTTTTATTTTCGATTTAAAAAACGGTTTTTTTACAGCTGAGATACAGCCATTTGTAATGAAATTTGAGAATGGAGTTTTAAAAAAAGAATACATTAAAGGTGACCTTAAGAGGATTAACAGCTGGGGCTCTTTTCATTACTCTGATTTTAAAAAATACAAACAGCCCCTTTTTTTTCTAAGAAAAAAAGAAGCCAAATTGGAAGATGAAAATGGCTTAGAATTTGAAAAAGATCCTGTTCCTGACAAAATGTTTTTTGCGATTATTTTCAATTCAATCAGCGGTAATTTGAATGAGCAGGAAACTGCCTTTTTACCTAAAGAGATAATTCAAAAAGCTCATGCCGCTTTTTTACAGCTTGCAGATGCCTACACGGGTATAAAAGTTTTTTCTTTTACCCGCAAAATGGATTTGAATTTATCCCGTCCAGAAGAAAACAAGAATTATAGCCGTTCTTATAATCAAAGATCGTCCATAAGAGGTAGTTATTTACGGGAAATGTACAGAATAACAAAAATTCCATATGAACCGAATTTGTGTCATGTTCTTTTTTCAGTAGACTATGGTACTTTTGGAAAAAAAATCACTTACAAACGAAAAAATTCAAAGATTCTGAACAGATTTTTAAGAAGAAACAAGATTCATGGCTATAGATTATTGCGAAAGCTTTATTCAGAATATCCGGAAGTGCTGTTGGTTTACATGCGCCTAAAAAATTGTGGATTCAAAGATATTAACTTGTACAACAAAGTTTTTTCCAATCTCACATATGTCAATATTTTGCTGAATTATGACTACGAACCCCTGATTTTTTTTGCAAGGTACTGTATTTCAAAACGTTCTGAAATTCCTGCATTGAATCTGCTTTTAAAACAAAGTGAACGTGAAGTTCGTAACTTTTATAATGTTGCTGACGGAATGTATATGTTCATGGAATATTTCAAGCATATTCCGGAACCCCTCCGCAGGGATATTATTTATCAAGGTTTTACTGAATTCAATCATGATGCCCTTACAAATATCAGTTACAGAGTTCGACATCCCAATATTGTTTTTACTTATTCCGAAAAGCAGCGGAAGCTTGAAGATAAAGTTGGAGATTACACTTTCCGATTGCCAGTTGATTCTAATCAGTTGTGTGATATTGGAACCTGTCTTCATAATTGCGTGGCTTTCTACGACAAATCTGTAAAAGATAAAAAATGCACGATTGTTTATGCTATGAAAGATGAAAAATACAAAATCTGCATAGAAGTTGTGGGAAATACAGTCAATCAGGAAAGGGAAGATCACAATAAAAATCCGGATCCAGAGATGAGAAAAATCCTAAGAGAGTGGCATTTCCGCCACAATCTTGTATTGAAGGACTAAAGGTATTCTGACACGATACTCAAAACCGGTTCCAGATAAGACTGTCCAAAAAGGTTCAGATGGTTTAAAAGGTGATAGAGGTTGTAAAGGTCCCGGCGATTTTCGTATTCAGGCATAAGAGGATAGCATTCTTTGTAAGTGCTGTAGAAAATTTCAGGGAAGCCGCCAAAAAGTTCTGTCATTGCAATGTCTGCTTCTCTGTTTCCCACATAGACGGCCGGGTCAATAAGAATTGGAGTCTGATTTTTTCCGCACATAACATTTCCCCGCCACAAATCACCATGCAGAAGGGAAGCTTTGTCTGCTTCTGGCAGGAATTTGTCCAGATTATCCAGAAATTTTGTGATTTTAGCCAGTTCGCTTTCTGAAAAATTCTTCTGGGCCTTTTTAAACTGAACTTCCAGCCTGTTTTCCCTAAAAAAATCAATCCAGCTGCTTTTTGGAGTGTTTATCTGAGGTGTGAGCCCGATAAAATTGTCCGAATAAAAGCCAAATTTTGCATTTTTTTCTGTTAAAAAACAGCTGCAGTCCGCTTTATGCATTTCAGCAAGCTTGCAGGCAAAATCTTTCCAGAACTTTTCATCTGCCTCTTCGCTTTTTATGAATCTCTGAAGAAGGAAACTGTAGCCAACATCTTCTCCATCATCAGTTCCTGTGCAGAGAATTTCAGCTGTTTGAATGCTTTTTGTGGCTTTTATCGCTTCAAGTCCCTGGGCTTCTCCTGTGAAATATGAAAGGCAGTCTTTTGCGTTTGCTTTCATAAAAACTTTGTCCCCCGTATTCAGGGCCAGTCCGTAGGCTTTATTTATATCGCCGCCCTGAATTCTGTCTGTGTTCATAATGGCAACAGATTTTCCGAATAAATCAACAAGGGCAGATGCCAGTGACTGGTAGTTCTTAATGTTTTCCTTCTTCATTCATACAGTATAGCATCTTTTTGCGCCCAATAGGAAGAAGCTGAAAGCAGGTGCTGAATGCAGGCAGTGAGCGCAGGGCAAAGGCTTTGTAGATCAGGCGATTAGGCGGCATCCGCTTCCAGCATAAGTCTGAGGGCTTTAAGGCTTTTTGTTTTTAGATAGTAGATATTCTGTTTTGTGGTTCCAAGTTTTTTGCTGGCTTCAGTTAGGGAAAGAGGCTTTTTGTAATTTTTAAGACCAAAGAGCATGCAGAGAACTTCTTCTTCATTTTTGGAAAGGCTGGTCAAAAGTTTGTAGAGCCTCTCTTCTTCAAAATGGCGGATAAGGGCTGCTTCCTGGTTTTCTGTGTCCTTGTCTTCCAGAGTATCCTGAATGGAAGATGATTTTTCATTATTTACCGGCAGATCAAGGCTGATACATGGCTGATTTTCCTTTAAAAGTTCGCTTATTAAGTTGCCTGAAAAACCAGTTTTTTGGGCAACAAGACGAATTTTGTCTTCATCTTTTAAATCCGGGTTTAATTTTCGCATTTCTTTGTTAATTTTTATAAGCATTCTGGCTCTGGCATCGCTCTGGTGCTGAACGTAGCCGCTTTTGTTAAGTGAGTCCAGAATTTCGTCCATGATATAATATGAAGAAAGGGTGATAAGCCGGGTGCCTTTTGAAGGATCAAAATGGTCTACGGCTTTTATAAGACCTGTAACGGCTTCTGCATCGATATCTTCATTGCTCAAGCCGTGACCGTAAAATTTTGCAGCAAAAGAGAGGGCGAAGCGGATGTTTGCCCGAATGAGGGTTTCTCTTGCTTTTGAATTTCCATTTTTTGCAGCAAGAGCCAGTTCAATTTCCTTTTTCTTTGTAAGTGGCGACAGGGAAAGGTCGTATAAAGTGGTTATTTCTTCTTTCATAGCAATTACATATACCAGAAAAAAGTGAAAAAGTTTCCTAATTTTTTTTTAGTCTTTTATAAATTGTTTAGTCCAGTAGCGGATTGTACTTACTTCTTTGCTTATGTAGCCTTTAGTGTAGGCTTTTCCTGTTTTAGGATTTATAAGAATTATTTCTTTCTGCTTTTTGCCCATTTTTAGTAAATCAAAAATGACGCATTGAAGGCTGGTCAGATTCTGCTTTATTTTAATTTCTGCCTTTTCCATTTCTTCTTTTTCGATTTTAGAAAGAACTTCCTCTTCTGCAGAATGCACCTGGTTTTTTAAGGAATTCTGGTTCATTTCGCTTATGGATTGATTTCTCATTTTTTTGATTTTGGAAAGCAGGTCTCGAACGGCGTGTCGCAGGTAAAAATTGATATAGGTTGCAAAAACGTAGGATTTTTTGTTTATGATTTTTTCCGGGTTAAAACTGTTCAAGGCCTGTGGAATGTAGGTGTTCAAAACAGAGTCCAGAAAAAGCTCCTTTTCCCTCTGTTTCATGCCTGAATCCGAGTCCAGAAGTTTTAAAAAACGTTCGCAGTAGTATAAAGTATGGCTGATATATTTTTCAAAGAAGAATTTTGAAAGACGGCGGGTATTTTCATCGTTCATATCCTTTTTGTATTCGATAAGCCGCCTGTAGTCTTCTGAAAATTTTTCTTCCATATTGAATAATTATAGCACGAAAAAATGAATTATTTCGAATTATCGGTAAAAAAATAAAAAAGATTAGATTTTTGATTAGAAAAGTCGAAATAATTGAGGAGGAGGGTACGAAATGCAGGGAAATTCCGAAAAAGTAATCATTTGGAGTAAAAAGTAATCTTTTTTTAGCAGGTAAAGCCAGCGATGTTTAAAATTTTCCTTACGTTTTCGATGAATCTTAAGCTGATATCATCCATTTCCTGATTTTTTTTGGTTATAAAGCCAAGTTCAAATGAGTGGCTTATTTTTCCGTCCGGATTCTGAAGCGGAATCAGAACAAAGTCTTCGGCAGTATCTTCTCCTACAATTCCGGAAAGAAAAGTGAAACCGTTCAGCTGTTCAATCAGATTCAATTCTGTAGCCCTGTCCGCAACTGTAATAGGTTTATTCAGACCGAAATGCTCAATTACATCCCTGGAAAAGAAGGAATTTACATCATCGGTGTCAAAAGTGATAAAATGGTAGGCAGAAAGCTCGTCTAAAGAAACGCTTTCGTTTTTTGCAAGAGGGTGGTTTTTGTGCAGATAGGCAAATGCGTTGCATTCAGTCAGGTGATGAAAAATCAGTGAACGGGCATTTAATTCCCTGATAAGGTTCTGTCGGTTGGATTCACTAAGGTAGAGAATTCCAAGCTCGCTTTTTCCTTCAGAAACATCAGAAATAACGTCGGAGGCTTTTTTTTCCCAGAAAGCAAAGTCGTATTCATTCTGGGGATTTTTTTTAACAATTTCTACAAAAGCCTTTCTTGCAAATGCGTAGTAGAGGGTAGAAACTGAAAAATGCTTTTTTTGAATTCCGGTGTATTTTTTTAGCAGAGCTTCGTACTGGGCATATAATTCTCCGGCATCCCGGATAAAATTTGCACCTTCTTCGGTGATATTCATGCCTCTGGAGCTGCGGTGAAAAATCTCAAAACCTAATTCGTCTTCTGCATCGTGAACTGTGCTGGTAAGGGAAGGTTGAGAAATAAAAAGTTTTTCTGCGGCCTTGTTCAAGGAACCGTATTCTGCAACGCCAAGAATATAACGAATCTGCTGAAGGGTCATTTTTCTTCTCCCGGAGCTATGAAAACCTATATAAGTGCTAGGTTAATAATTTATAGTTTGTTTTTTTATAATTGTCAATCTTATTGACACAATTTTATAAAAAGACTATAAATATATACATACTAACTTAGTAGGTAATTAACCTATAAGAGTTATAGCCAAAAATCGCTTTTGCAATTTTTTAACGCGATGTTTGCAATGCAAACTCGGTTGGCATTCAAATTAATCAGGGAGTAGCGCATTTGCTTCTCTCAGGAGGTTTTATGAAAAAATTACTTTCAGCAGCAGTTCTTGCACTGGCTTTTTCTTCGGCCTTTGCACAGAAAGTCATCAAAGTTGGCGCAACTCCAGAGCCTCATGCAGAAATTCTGAATCTTGTAAAGGAAGATTTGGCTGCTAAGGGATATACTCTTCAGGTAGTTGAATTCACAGATTATGTAACTCCAAACGATGCTGTAGAAGCAGGGGACATTGATGCAAACTTCTTCCAGCACATTCCTTATCTTGAATCTTTTAATAAGGAAAAGGGTTACCACCTTGTAAATGCAGCAGGAATTCATGTTGAACCAGTTGCTCTCTATTCTAAAAAGGTAGCAAATCTTGATGAATTAAAGAAAAAAGCTACAATTGCAATTCCAAACGATCCTACAAATGAAGGAAGGGCTCTTCTTCTTCTTCAGGCTGCCGGTCTTATTACATTAAAAGATGGTTCTGGAATTACTGCAACTCCTCTTGATGTTGCAAAAAATCCTAAAAAGCTTAAATTTAAGGAAATTGAAGCTGCATCTCTTCCAAGAGTTCTCGCAGATGTAGACGGTGCAGTTATCAACGGAAACTATGCTATTCCTGCCGGCCTAAGCGCAAAGAAAGATGGACTTTTTATTGAAGGTTCTTCTTCTCCATATGTAAATGTAATTGCCGTAAAGGCAGGAAACGAAAACAAGGACTCAATTCAGGCTCTTGTTGAGGCTGTAAAAAGCGAAAAAGTAAAGAAATTTATTGCTGAACGCTATCCAAACGGTGAAGTTGTAAGCGTATTCTAGAAAAATCCGTAAAAAGGATTTCATTTGAAAAGAAAGCAGCCAGAAAGTCAAAATGATTTTCTGACTGCTTTTTTATTTGGATTAGATTAAATGTCACTTAAGTCCAGATTTTGTCCGGGTTTAAGTTTATCTTCCCCATGTAAGAATCAGATCGTAATTATCTTCACGAACTTCAAAATACTGGTTGTATTCGCCGCAGGTAGGGCAGTATTCTGGTGCTTCTGGTCCTACAACAATATGACCGCATTTCAAACATTCCCAAATTTTTACGCTTGATTTCTGAAGCTGTTCTTTTGAATCTTCATCTTTAAGAAGAGAGCGGAAACGTTCTTCGTGGCGCTTTTCGATAGCTGCAACGGCCCTAAATTTTGCCGCAAGTTCGGCAAATCCTTCTTTCTCGGCGGTTTTAGCAAAACCTTCGTACATATCTGTCCATTCGTGGTTTTCTCCGTCTGCGGCATTTGCAAGGTTTGTTTTTGTGTCTGCGATGCCTTCTAGTTCTTTTAACCACATTTTGGCGTGCTGCTGTTCATTTGCGGCAGTTTTTTCAAAAATCTGTGCAACTTTTTCCAGACCTTCTTCTTTTGCAACTGCTGAAAAGTAGGTGTATTTGTTTCTGGCCTGCGATTCTCCTGCAAAAGCAGCCAGTAAATTCTTTTCAGTCTGAGTTCC
>JAILKG010000199.1 GCA_024693915.1 Treponema sp. | reverse complement strand
TAAGTTTTTATTTATTTGTACATAAAAGAGGCTGCCCAAAAAATGGACAGCCTTTTTTAATCTAATAATCGATGTAGATTATTTTTCGATTACTTCAATCTTAATTCCGCCGAAATCAGGAATAAACTTAAATACATAAGTAGTTCCGTCTTTTAAGCCTGAAATAGTAATATTACCGCTTCCAGAATTAGAAAGACCATCTGCAAGTTTATATTCAAATACATCGTTTGAATTAAACTCACCTTTACCCCAATCTCCAGCAACTTTTCTAAGCTTGAAGTTAACAGTTCCGTTTCCACCGCCCCATGCATTCATTGCATTGCTATAAGCAATTTCAACTGAATAATTACCTTCACTGTCTGCTGAACCTAATGAAATTCCATTTCCATTAAAATCACCGATAGCATCTGCAGTAGACAAGTCTGAAAGTGGCATATTAATCACTTTTGCTGAAAGTACGAAATTAGCTCTATTTTCTGTAAGGATAATCTGATAACATTTTCCTTTCTGAAGACCAGTTACTTTGATAGGTTTTGCTTTTCCATCTGCATTGTATGTAAGTTCTTTTGCATCTCCGTCTACAGCGAGTGTACCTGTTCCCCATGCAAGTTTATTGTCACCTGAAACGCGGTTTACAGTAAATTCAAAATCAGTGTTATCTGCAATGAACTTAACTGCTCCAGACTTTGCATCAACTTCATAGAAATTATCAGTGTATTTCCAGTTAGCGCTAATTGATGCTTTTTCAAGCATAGAAACTTCTTCTGCAGTGATAGTTGCTGTTGTCAATGTTGGAACTTTTACTGTTAGTTTATATTTATTATTTTTCTTTACAACGGCAACCATTTCTGTATCATCATATACTGTCAAAGGTGCCTTTGCTACAGACAAATCAGCCCCACCATATTTAAGACCAGCTGTGCTTGATTCAATGAAGAAAGAAACTGTTTCATCAGCATTAGAGATGAATTCATAAGTGTAATCAGTGCCTGAGCGAGTGAATGTATATGTTTCACCAGCCGGGAAGTTCTTCATTGGAGTTGTAGAAGCAAGGGTCAATTCTGGCATTACAGTTGCAGAACCTTTTACCTGTACAGAAGCTTCAAGTGTAATAGCATTAAATTTAATGTTGATTGTATATTTTTCACCAACAGTACAGTCGTTAATAATAACATTCTGTGTATTTGGAAGTCCTTCTGCTTCACGGCTATGCAGAGTGACATAATCACCGTTCAAAACAGGAAGAGCTTCTTTTACATCATCACCAGCAATATCAGTTGCCCAGCTTCCTGCTGTGCTGAGTTTAAATGCAGGAGCTCCCTCTGAAGCAATAAATTCATATTTCTGAACACTACCATCAGGTTCTTCGAGTGTACATTTGTCCCAACTGCCCCATCCTGTTGCAGCAGCTGAACCGATAATAAACAGAGGCTGAGTAGCATTATCGTGCAAGTCGCCAGAACAGCTTGAAAGTCCAAGAGAACCTAAAAGCAAAGCACCTGCTGTAATAAATGAAAATAATTTTTTCATTACATTTTCTCCTTAATTTATGAATGATTCCAACGGAATCCTTTCCTTGCGAATATCTATCTGTGTCGAACATTTGTGATGTCCGACACTATTTATTCGCTTTCAATAATTTCAATTAGATATCCCAACGGATTCCACAGCGAAGTGCTGCACGTCCATCGTACCAGTCAACTGGGTCGATATCACCAACACCTTCTTTTTCACAGCTTCCGTTCATGTTTGCTCTGTCAAGATTAAGAGCATCCTGTCCGTCACCGAAGTGTTTGAATGGATCCATGTTGTATACAAACTGAGCGTACAATACAGGTTTCTTGAATGACTGGAATTTCTTTGAAACTCCTACAGCACATGCAAATGGGTTATTTGCATCGCTGTTGTATGCATTACCTGCGTCTGTAGACTTAATTGTTTTGATACCCAATCCGATTGTTGCAGAAATATCCTGTGCAAAGTTAACCTGTCCAAACAATGTGTTGAACATACGAGCACCGTTTGAATTATCCAAACCGTAGAAAATATTTACGCTCTTAAGAATATCGTTGTCTTCAATCTTGATTGATGATGACAAACCAGCAAGCTTAAAGCGGAATCTGCTGTCAGAAGCACCGTAATTAGCTCTTCCTTCGTTTGCATCGTAGCGAACGTGATCTCCATCGTAAGCAACTTTCTCATAGTAGTTGAATGCGTTGTAGTTCAAATCACCATATACATTGAATGAGATATTTTCGTTAAGGTTGTAATCAATAGATGGCTTGAATGTAAATTTTGCACCACTTTCAATTTCATAAAGAGGGTCATTATCTCCACCGAAGCGGTTTCCGTACCATGACTGACGTCCTTCGTCAGCAGAAGTATAAGCTACTGCAAATTCATTTTCTGGATCAATCTGTTCCAAAGCCATTTCAGCTTTTACACCAAGGTTTAACTTGAGTGCATCGTCAAGAAGATTAACGAAACCACTGAAATTAACAGACTGGCTGTTCAATACACCAAGCTGGTCAGAAAGATCGAATGTAGCATCGTCATGATTTTCGCGAACATAAAGCATAGAAGCCTGTGCACCACGAAGGCGATATTCAAGATTAGCACCGAATACATCTGATTCGTAACCAACCTGAACGTTTGCAGCGATGTTTTTGATACCATCAAACTTTCCGTTTCTGTACCAAACATCTGTTGAATATCCAAAATAGTCAGTTGTATTTGTTGACTCATTGTCTGCAAGGATTTCTTTTGAAGATTTCTGATGAGTTGCAGCCAATCCCTGAACAGCGAATGAAAGTTTTCCATCGCCAACTTCAAGCAAGTCTTTTACACCAAGGATAAAGTCGTGTTCTACAGGATCGAAGAAAAGGTAACCACCGTCATACATACCGTTAGACTGGAAATCAACTTTAAGTTCGTCTTTAGCGATTCCTGCCCATCCCCAGTATCCATATTCTTTACCTTTGCGGTCAGCAGTTTTGTTAGGAGCAAAACCAGCATCAAACTTGATACCAGTTTTTTCTTCCAAAGTTGCAACAAGCTTGTCACCAAGGCTGAACTGACTAAATCCACCTACGTGGTTGTATCCAGCATCCCAGTTTCCGCTTACTGTTGTCCAAGTAATAGCATTTCTAACATTTGGTTTTGCATAGTTAAAACCAGTTACAAAATTGATATATGGTGTGTTCCATCCGAACTTGAGGTGTCCAAGGAATGGGTTAGAACCAGGACCGTCATCATCACCAGAGTTATCATTTGCAGCTGCAACATAAGCTACCGGGTTACCAATGATTCCGTTTACAAAGTTTTTAATACCAGATTCCCAAGAAACAAGTTCGTTTCCATAAGCGTCAACACGATAGAGGTAGTTCAATTTACCAGCTTCGTTACCTGCATAGTCTTCCATTTCTTTTTCAGCAAGAGCGATTTCTACATATACAGGTGAGTTAGGAAGGAAGTTTCCAGCAAATTTATTATAAGATTTCATACCAAATGTAACAGATTCAAGATCAAAACCTTTTTCTGTTTCATCAAGGGCATTCTGTGTTCTGTAGTTACCCTGAACACCAATCATAGACCAGCTAACAAAGTTGATTTTTGCTTTAGCTGCACCGTCGTCATCACCACCAATAAGGTCAGCAACTACGATGTGGCTGTTCTTTCCACCAAAACCGTCGTCAACGAAGTCAGGTGCACGAAGGTCTGTTGTCCAGTTTCCATCGCTGATGAACTTATAGCGAGCTTCGTCGCCAGCTTTAAAGTTTACTGTGATAGAGAATCCCTTCTCTCCCTTTTCCATTGGAAGTGCTGCGTTCTGCCAGTCGGTAAAATCACCGGCAAGAAGTACTTCCGTTGCACGAGGGTTTCCGTAGAAGAATGTTACAGCTACTGAACCATCGGCATTTTTCTGAGCAGATACATCAGCAAACATAAATGCTGTGCAAGCTGCCAAGACCGAGATGAAAGCGAATAATTTTTTCATCAAGTTCCTCCAAATTATAAATAGATAGCTGTAGATAATGTGATGGTTGGTAGACAGATTAGCCATTATAGAAAGTGA
>JAILKG010000166.1 GCA_024693915.1 Treponema sp. | reverse complement strand
CTGTCTAATAAGTTTAGTAACTGCGGTCATTGAGCCTGTCGCCCGCTTGCGCACGGAGCGAAGCGAAGTAATGACCATTTACACTATATCTGGTGGTTGCTTCGCGCCTTCGGACGAGAACCTCAACCACCGCAAACTTTTTGGTCAGCCCCTGCCCGTTCTGCCACTTCATCAAAATAACCACAAAGAGTGTTTTTTTTCTTCACGGACTTCCTAAACCCGTGGCAAGCTTTCCCTATGGCCCAATCTTGTTCATATGCGCACGCTGGCACAGAATACCCTCGCTGGTCTTTCTTTACCCAAAAAAAAGTTCTATAATATCCCCATGGGACGCGAAATAGAACTAAAAATTCCTTTATCAAAAGAAGAATTTGTAAATATTTTTAAGGCAATATGTGGAAGCGGTGCAGACCGCAAAAAATCAAACCTGCCTTTCCACTCCAGCAAGGCCCCGTCCTCCTCAATCAGTGTAAGCCTCGATAATAAAGGCATGTCTTTCTCCTCTCCTGAACTCCTTTTCAAAAGTGACGAATACTTTTCCCAATACAAAAGTCATCAGGAGCGTCTCGAAAATGAACCCCGTGTCATAAGAATCCGCACGGAAATCGCAGGAAAACTGTTAGACAGTGCAGCCGGAAACCTGGCCGATAACCTGGCGGGCAATCCAGCCGATAAACTAACTGACATACCGGCCGAAAATCCAGAAAACAAACCTGCCGGCCAACCAGCTGAAAACCTGGCGGACAATTCTGCTGAAAACTTAACCGACAATCCAGCCCATAAAATCCCTCTCAATGTAGAAAAATATGAAGACCTGGTCCGCTTTATTCAAACAAAAAAAGAAGAAAGCCTGCAAAACGCTAATACCGCCGCCTTTTTCACCATAAAATCTAAAAAAATTGAAAATGGCATGGAATTTAACGAGGAAAAAGAAACCTCAATAGATGATCCGGAAATTCTGCGGGCCTTTTTTGCCGGTACTCACTTTGACTGCTGGTTCAAAAAAGAAAAAATCGCCTTCAGCAGCCACTACAAAGTAAAATCCGCTACCGGCCAGCCTATGGATTTTCATCTTGAACTTGAAATCGTAAACGGACTTCCCTACCTGGAAATCGAAAACACTCAGGAAAACTTTGCCCCGGAAGAAATCCGCTCTCAGCTTGAAAACCTGGTCCGCCGCCTGTCTCTTGACCCTTCCAAAAAAGACAGCCGTTCCTGGGTTCAAATCATAAATGGTGAATAACATGACCGACATTACCCTTCTCTGCAAAGTAGTGGACAATTTTGGCGACATCGGCTTTGTCTACCGCCTTGCCCGCTCCCTTTCCGATATTTTCCAAGGGGGCGCCTGCCCCTCGGCTCAAAGCTCCGCTTTTCGCCTGCCCCCTCTTGCGGGGGACACAGACAAGTCTGTTTCCCCCGCAACGCCCCCTTCAGGCCAGAACTTTCAAAATCAAAATTCTCTAAAACTCAGAATTGTTGTGGATAACCTGGAATCTTTCCATCTTCTTTGCCCCCAGATTGACCCTTCAAAAGATTTTCAACTTGCCAACAAGTGGGAAATTTACCGCTGGTCCGCTTCAGAAATCTGCCATCAGGCTTTTAAGAAAAACCAGCCCCACATCATAATCGAATGCTTTCAGTGCGGCCGCCCGGAATGGCTTGAAAATCTTCTTTTTGAAGAAAAAGTTCCGGATATCGTAAACATCATTATGCTGGACTACCTTACCGCAGAAGACTACGCAGAAAGTTTTCACAAACTCCAGAGCCTCACTAGAAGCGCCCGGGTTCAAAAAGTAAATTTTATGCCCGGTTTTACCGGTAAAACCGGCGGCCTGATTTTAGACCAGCCCTTCCTTTTATCCCTTAAAAACAGAAAAATGTCTGAACATACAGCCATTTTCTTCAGTTACCCCCGTGACTGGACTCCGGCAGTAAAAGCTCTGCAAAAATTCAATATAGAAAACTGCCAGAATAAACTTAAAGTGCTCCTTGCCCGGGGAGCAGGCTACCAGTCCTTCAAAGACGCCTGGCAAAAAGAAAAATCAGAAGATTTTTTCACCCTAACAGAACTTCCTTTTATGGCACAAACTGAATGGGACGCCCTTATGACCCGCACTCCCCTGCTTTTTATCCGGGGAGAAGACAGCTTAAGCCGCGCCTGCCTCTGCGGAGTTCCCTTTATCTGGCACGCCTACCCCCAAAGCCAGGAGTACCAGCTGGTAAAAGTTCAGGCTCTATTGGAAAAACTCCGCCCTTATTTTTTACCGGAAAACTTCACCATCATTCAAAATTGCTGGATTTCCTACAACACCACAGACATACAGAATCAGACTCTTCAGGAGCATTTAGACTTATTCCTAAAAAACTACAAAGCACTTTGTCAGGGCTTTTCTGATTTTTCCAGAGACCTGCTTAATAATGGGGACCTCACCTCCCATCTTCTTGATTTTATCAAAGAAAGGATAAACAATGCCTGAAATTCTTCTTACCGCCGTAAATGCCCGTTACAACCACACAAATATCGCTGTCCGCTCCATAGCCCTCTACTGCTCTAAAATAGCAGACCGGGAAACAATCGATTTTTCTGAATGGACAATAAATCAGAATATTTCAGATATTCTCCGTGGAATTTTCGAACAAAATCCAAAAGTTCTTCTTTTTTCAACCTACATCTGGAACTCTGAAATCGTTCAAAAACTCATTTCAGAAATAAAAAAACTTCTTCCTGACTGCATAATCGGTTGCGGAGGCCCGGAAGCAGGCTTTAATCCAATAGGCTATTTGCAAAAAAACGCAAATCTGGCTTTTGTAATCAGCGGAGAAGGTGAAGAAAGTGTCCGCCAGATCACAGAGCTTTATCAAAAAAAAGGAAATCTGGATACATTTTCAAAAGAATTTAAGCAAATTAAAGGAATCTGGAGCAGAAATAAAAAAGAAACTTCTGTCCCAGTCTGTGATTCCTCAAATTCCGCTAAGCCGGGCAGAAATCTTGAAAATAATTCCTGCCAAAAGTCCACAGATTTTTTCTTTAGCGGAGAAAGAGAGCTTTTGTGCGACCTTTCCCTTCTTCCCTTTCCTTACCCGGAAATTGACCAGCCTGATAATAAAATTTATTACTATGAATCCAGCCGAGGCTGCCCTTTTTCCTGCTCCTACTGCATGTCCTCTCTGGATAAAAGAGTGCGCTTTATGCCTCTGGGAAGGGTTTTTACTGATTTACAGAAATTTCTGGACGCAAAAACCAGACTTGTAAAATTTGTAGACCGCACCTACAACCTGAACGAAGAACGCTACATCAAAATCTGGGAATACATTCTGACTCACCACAACGGAATCACTATGTTCCATTTTGAAATTGAAGCCCAGTATCTTTCTCAAAAAGCACTGGATTTTCTTCAGAAGGTTCCCCAGGGAATAATGCAGTTTGAAATCGGCGTGCAGAGCGCAAATCCAAAAAGTCTAAAAGCCGTTAACCGCTCCCCAGACACAAAAATTCTCAAAGAAAATATTCTTCAGATTCCTAAAACAATTCATACCCATCTTGATTTAATTGCGGGGCTGCCTTACGAAGATTTAAAAAGCTTTGGAAATTCCTTTAATTTTGTTTTAAGCATGCAGCCGGATGCCCTTCAGCTGGGATTTTTGAAAGTTCTTCACGGAACTCAAATGGAAGAATATTCCCAGGCAAATGGATGGAAATGGCAGGAAAATCCCCCTTACGAAACCCTTCTTACCCCCTATCTTTCCTACAGCGACATACTCTTCCTTAAAGACATAGAAAAACTCACGGATATTTACTGGAATTCCCACCTTTTCGACTGCACTATGAATTACATTAATTCCAGAATGGATTACTGGACTTTCTTTTGCCAGCTTTTATCCCTTGTCCGCAGCCAAAAAGCCCTTGAAAATGAGCATAAAATTGAATTCTGGTTTGAATTTCTTGCGGAAAATGCTTCAAAAGCCCTTTTTTCTGACCAGTCCAGTCTTTTTATAGACTTACTCCGCTACGATTTTATTAAAAAACGGAAGGTCAACTCTTTTCCAGCCTGGTTTAATAGAAAGTATAATGCAGAAGGGCACACAGAAGCCTTAAAAAAAGTCTTTCCTTCAAAAAATATAAAAGCCCTCTATTCAATTTCAGATTTTCAGGATTTTTCAACTGATCCCCGAGCCTTCGACCCGCGCCCTTCTTCTGACATATTCCAGGTAAAAAACAGCAAAAAGCAGACAATATCCCTTCTTTTTATTTATTCCAGTTCTGCTTACGGGGCTTTTCAAAAAAAATAAGTGTTTTCTGTGATTAAAGCTTGTAATTAAATCTTTATTTATCCTGATTCTTTGGCTTTCCTAAAACAGTAAAGTCAGCAGCAGGGCTTGCAAAGGCAACTCCGCTTCCCGGTTTTGAAAGGCAGGGCAGATTTTTAATGGCATCCATAATTGCATCCACTTTTGAATTCTCTGCCACAATCATAATCATGTCTTTTTCAGGAACAATTTCCATTCCAAAAAAAGTTGCATCACCTTCCCTGGCGGTTCCCCTTGCGTTAATTATGGTTCCTCCCCCAGCGCCGGCCTTTCTGGCAGCGTCCATGGCATCATCCGCATATCCCCGGTTTACAATTACTGTTATAAGCTTATGTGTATTATTTTCGTTCATATTTTCCCCCTTTTCTTCACCCAAAAATGCCTGCCCTGACCGGTAAAAATCGCTTACAGCCAGCTTAAAAAGCACTCCAAAAGGCCGTCTTTTATCTTTTGACGCCAGAATAATTGAATCTCGAATTGCATCTGATTTTTCTTTTTCAGCCACTATCAGAACGATATCTTTTGCGCTGTCACCAAAGCCCAGAATCTGCAAAATTGAGTTGCTGGCAGTTCCCCTTCCCATCAGAATCGTTCCACCAAAAGCACCGGCTTCCTTTGCGGCATTAGTCACAAGTTCACCGCTTCCCCGGGGCACAATGCTGAAAATTTTATCGTAAGCCTGCATTATCTGCCTCCCCCCTGTTCTTTTTATTTTTTATATTGAAAATAATTCCAAGAATCTGAATTGCAATCAGTGGAGTCATTGCAACCAGTGCTATTACGCCAAAAAAGCCCCCCTGTCCACCGCAAGCCTGACTGGCTCCCAGTGTAAAACTCAGCACAAAGGTAGAAGTAATTGGACCGGACGCAACCCCGCCTGAGTCGAATGCAATAGCCGTAAAAAGGCGGGGGCAAAATATCATTAGTAAAAGGGAAATTCCGTAGCCCGGAATCAGTATTTTCATCAGACTAAAGCCGGAAAATGCCCGCCACATTGTAAGACCGATTGCAACTGCAGATCCTGCGCTCAAAAAAACAAGAAGAAATTTTCGCCTGATTGTACCACCGGAAAGGTTTTCAACCTGTTCAGTCAGAACCCACACAGCCGGCTCGGCACAAACAACAACTGCCCCAATTACCACCCCGGTAAAAATAATAAGAATTTTCCAGAAAAGACCGCCCTGGGCTGCCTTTTGCCCAAGAATAAAACCAAGTTCCCGGCCGCAGGTCATAAAGCCGCCGTTTACTCCAACCAAAAAAATCAGTAGTCCCAGATAAGCCCACACAAGACCTACAGCCATACGGGCCAGCTGGCGGGGCGGCAGATGCAAAAGGGTAAACTGAAAAACAACCAGCATCAGGGCAAGGGGCAGAATAGAGAGGCCGGCTTCCTTAGCTACATGGGGAATAATTTCAAAAAAGACTGAAAAAGATTTTGAGCCGGCGTCCAGAGCTCCGTCCTCCGCCAGATGAATTGTAGTTAAATCAGAATTTTCTGCAAAACCAAAGCGCCACAAAAAAATTCCGTAAATCAAAACCGCCACAATGGGACCAATAGAGGTAATTCCCGTAAGTCCAAAATCATCGCTGTTATCGGTGGACTTTTTTGCACCTGAACGAACGGCACTAACGCCCACACCAAGGGCAAGAATAAAAGGAACCGTCATTGGGCCGGTGGTAGCGCCCCCTGAATCAAAAGCAACCCCGCGAAATTCATCCGGAGTAAAAAAAGCCAGAAGGAAAACAAGAAGATAGCAGATTAAAAGCAGGATTTTCATATTCAGCTGCAGCATGGTTTTTACAAGGCCAAGAACAATAAAAATTCCCACCCCCAGAGCTATCATGTAAACCATTTTATCTTTCTGCACAGCCTGAAATACTGAATGAATCTGGTCTCCAAAAACCTGAATATCAGGTTCTGCCACCGTCACAAGAAATCCGATTACAAAAGAAACTCCCAGAAGCAAAAAAAGGTTTCGCCTGCTCACCAGAGCCGCTCCAGTTCTTTCTCCAATAGGCTGAATTCCAATATCCACTCCCATCAAAAAAGCTGTAAGACCAAATATTAAAAGAATTCCGCCAATCAAAAACTGAAGCAAAAGCCGCCAGCCCACCGGCGCAACTGTAAGAGACAACAAGACCACAATAGCCATAACCGGCAGCACAGAGAAAACTGTTTCTTTAAATTTTGCAAGAAAGTTCATTAATTATTATTCAAATTTTGCAGGGAACAGCAAACCTTAGGTTTTCCTTTCCCCGCACCCTTTTCTTTTCCCTTTTTAAAGACAGGCAAGTATTTCCAGCATTACCTTTGCGCTTTCCTGAGCAGCCTCATCCTCATTAAAATTGTACTCAGCTTCTACAGAATCATCTGCCATATCGCTCATACAGCGCAAAATCAGATAAGGTGTTTTGTTCAAATAGCAGGCATGAGCTATAGCGGCTCCTTCCATTTCAACACAAACCGGGGAACAAATTTCCATTATGTGATTTTTTTTGTCTTTATCACCAATAAACTGGTCTCCGGAAGCAACCCGGCCCACAACCATCTTTTTTCCGCTTCCGCCGTTTACTTTTTCAAAAGCTTTAACTGCTGCATCGATCAATTTCTGGTCAGCTTTAAAACATGAACAGGACATCTGTGGAATTTCGGTAGGCTTGTATCCCCAGATAACTGCATCTACATCGTGGTAAAGGGCATCGCTTGAAGCAACCATATCAAAAACTTTTAGACCGGCTCCCATTGCACCCGCAATTCCGGTATTGATTACACAGTCTGCTCCAAACTGAATTATAAGGCGCTGGGCACAAAGAGCGGCATTTACTTTTCCAACTCCGCTCTGAACCACAATTACATCCTTTCCCTTCAGTTTTCCTTCATAAAAAATAAGACTGCCGGCTTCTTTTTCTTTTACCTCAGACTCTTTTTTCATATTTTCAAGGAGCAGGGTGATTTCTGTTTTCATTGCTCCAATAATTCCAATTTTAGCCATTTTTACCCCTCTATTTTCCTTCTCTACTTTTTACTTTTCAGAGCCCTTTTCTTTTTTTTCTGCTTTACGGTTTCTTAAAACCACAACAATAAAAGAAATTACCAGCATAAAACCGGATATTACAACGGCGCTGTCTGCTACATTGAAGGTTGGCCAGCGTTTAAGTCCAAATATTCCGTAAAATTTTACATCGATAAAATCAACAACACCTTCGCTTCTAAAAAATCTGTCAATAATATTTCCAATTCCACCACCAATTATTCCGGCAATTGCCCAGCGCTGAAGCAGAGTAAAATCTTTGTTTCTAAAATAAACAATAATTACAAGAACAATTACTGCAAGAGGAACAATTCCAAAAAGAATTCTTCTGATTACAAGGGGCATAGAATCTCCCATGCTAAAGGCAACTCCTGTATTTGAAACATGAACAATTCTTAAAAAATCTCCAAGATAACTATAACCAATTGTAAAAGATGGTATGTTATGCACAATCCAGGCCTTTGTCACCTGATCAAGAATAATCACAAGAATTGAAAGTGCAAAAGGCAAAAGCATTTTTACGCTAACTTTAGAATCATTTTTCATTTATATCTCCCTTTTTCGCCAAATCAGCTTGTATGCTGAAAATCAGCTTTTTTATAAGTGAGTAGGAATATCGATGAACACAGTTTCTATGTTCAGTTCTTCCCTTACTTTTTTTGCAACAAGATTTACACCCACAGTTTCAGTCTGGTAGTGTCCTGCAGAAATCATATTGATTTTGCTTTCTTTAACAAAGTGGTATAACTGGTGGGATATTTCCCCAGTGATATAGGCATCAAGTCCTTCTTCAACAGCCTGTCCCACATCATCGTCTGCGCCACCACTAATAATTCCCACTGTGCGGATTTTTTCTTTTCCAAAAGGAAGAATGCAGAGTGGCATCTCCCCAGGATTCAAAACTTTTTCAGCAAGCTCATCCACTGAAAGAAGCTCTGAAAGCTCCCCTTTTACCCCCAGGAACATTCCGCGCCACTGGCCAAAGGTTTCAGTATTTTTTAAACCCAGCCTGGTCGCCAGACCGTAATTATTTCCACAGGGGTTATTTGCATCAAGAGGAATGTGCATTGCGTAAAGAGCCAGATCATTTTTTATAAATGCGGCAATTCTTTTATAAAAACTGCCTGTTAAAACTTCACAGCCGCCCCAAAAAAGTCCATGGTGAACAAAAAGCAGGTCTGCCCCTTCTTCTGCCGCCTTTAATGCGCTTTCCTGGCAGGCATCAACTGCAAATGCAATTTTTTTTATTTCTTTTGTGAGCGCTTCACTGTTCTGAATCTGAATTCCGTTTCTTGAAGGATCACTTGAAAAATTTTCAGGATGTAAAAAAGATTTAAAATATTCATCAAGTTCTTTTAAAGTCATTTTTTCACCTCTGTATCTGCGGATTCATTTATGGAAGCATCTTTTGAAGAAGCATTTTCTGTGTCAGGCTGAGTTTCCCCTTGAGAATCCTCAAGTTCAGCAGGCTCTTCTGCCTCTTCAAGTTCAGGATGCTCAGGAAGCATTTCAATAGTTTTTTCAGCAACTGCCTGAATTTCAGAAAAATCTGCTGCTTTTTCGTAACCAAGTAAAAATGCATCCAGAGGATAGGCGTGCCTTATAAAACCAAAACCTGCACTTGTAAACTCAGGTAACTGTGAAAGTTTTAATATTCCAAATATTTCTTCATTTTTCTTTTTGTAAAAATCATCCAGGGCAACATCTGCCATCCAGTCGCCCACAATAAAAAGTTTGTATTCAGAATTACCTATATCTTCCTTTGCATATTTCAACAGAGAATCCAGTTCCTTGCTCATATTCCATGCATAAAATTCTTTCTGCCCATTGAACTGAACAGGATTTTTTTTGTACTCAAAAAGCATTGCCAGCCGTCTAAAAATTTTAGAATCAGCAAAAGAATGAAGCCAGCGCAAATCCCCTGAATAAAAATCTCCTGTATAAACTCGATAGCCGGATTTCGCAAGAAAAATCATATAAGGAAGATAGGAACGAGAATCAGCCCGCTTGTCCGAAAGAAGTATTATTGCTTCTGGCTTTGTTTTTTTATGATTTTTAGGAGAATACCTGTAGATTGTTCCACTACCTTTGGAAAAGAAAGGTGCTTTTTCAAAACCACCGGTAAAAGACCCGCTAAGCCTGACTTTTTCCACAGAAACATCATAGGATTCCGGCCTAATCTCTTTTGGATAAAACCAAACCAAAAGGCCAATTTCTGCAAGGCTTGCCAGCAAAATTATAAATGCACCGATTTTAAAAGCGATGCTGTAGTGGTCAACATAAAGTCCGGAACAAAAACGAAGAAGGGCACGGAAATTTGTAAAAAAAGAAAAAATAGAAATTACCAGAAGAAGAATTGAGAAAAAATCTACATTCCAGGAAATAATCTGAAGCAATGAAAGAAATACACAAACAGGCGAAAGAATAGTAAGAGAATCAACCTTGCCGTATTTCAAAAAAAACATTCTGCTGCAATTCAAAACCAGAAGAAATAGAATCAGCAGTTCCCCAAGCACAGCGCTACCCATAGAATTAATTTTATATCAAAATGTCCGCTTATTCCACCATTTTTGCAGGCTTTCCGGTAAAAAATATCCTCAGGTTTAACTTGATGTAGCACAAAATTTCCCTTCCGTATCCATTTAGAATAAAAAGAGGCGGCGTTTTTGATGCAATTCCGTAAATTTTCTGATAACCGATTCTCTTTGCAAGCCTTTCTGACCGAGCCAAATGAAAATCGCTGGTTACAATGGCTACTGGACTTTCAAGAATTTCCTGTAAACTCTTTCCCTGACTTTCTGCCAGTAAACGGGCTGAATACTGAAAATTCTGAATTGTATCTTTTGCCTTATCTTCTGCAAGAATTCTTTCCCCTTCAATTCCCAGGGATTCAAGATAAGGTTTTAAAACATCTGCTTCAGCGCATGGAGAAAAAGGCCCTTTTCCACCGGTAACAACTGCTATAGCCTGTGGCTGACTTTTCAAGTATTCGGCGGCTTTACTGATTCTTTTCTTTACAGATTGTGTAAGCTCAGCGTCTTTTGTAATTCCACCGCCCAAAACAATTACATAATCAACTTTTTCATCCTTTGGAAGAACTCTAGGATGTACAATGAACATAAGGTTTAGGGAAGAGATGATTAATAGGAAAATAGAAAGGCCTAAAAACGCATTTTTTAATCGGTCAGAAATTTTGTTCCACAAATTGTGTCTATCCATCAGATACATTCCGATACAGACAATGGAAAGTATAAACCAGACAATGCTGTAGCCAAAGATTGTAGCCAAGAAAGTTCCAGGACTTGCAATCTGAATGGCAATAAAATATGCGTTAAAAAGAAAGGCTAAAAGAAGCCAGAGTTTTCTCATAAAGCCTCCGGACTATTCAGAATCGGAAGCTGAAGGCTCTTCCCGGGATTTATCATCAGAATTCTTATCTTTATTTTTTTTGGAACTTCCGCCGTTCAATTCCCATTCAGTCTTAATAGCCTGCTCTTCAGGAATAAATTCTGTGTTGCTGCGGATTTTCTTGAGAACAGCCCTGTTTGTATAATGAATTACGCTGAAAAATCCAATCATAAAAACATAGGCAACACCAAGAAGGATTGCAGCTTTTTCTTTATCAAGGAAGGTTGAAAGTACAACCGTCATGCAGATAAGAGCCTGAATTCCAATCACCATAAAAAGTGCCTGAACCTTTGTAAAACCTAAGTTCAAAAGTTTGTGGTGCAAATGGCTCTTGTCTGGACTCATAATAGGCTTGTGGTCCCGGATTCGGCGCCAGATTGCTGCAATTGTATCCATCATTGGGAAGGAAACGATTACAAGCATCATTAAAAGCTTATTGAATTCAAGCTGGCCCTCAATGCTGTAGAGAGGAATAACCGCAATCAAAAAACCAAGACACTGACTTCCACCATCACCCATAAAAATCTTTGCATTTGGTGCAGGCCAGTTAAAAATTAAAAAACCAACGATTGCTGCAGAAAGAATAAAACAAACAGCCGCACCTTCGATAAAGGTATGGCGCAGAATAAAGCCCATTGTCAACAGAGCGGTAAGACTCAATGTTCCGCAAAGACCGTCCATTCCGTCTATCAGATTGTAAGCATTTATAATTCCTAAAATCCATCCAAAAGTCAGCATAAGAGAAAAAGGATAAGGCATTGTCCAGCCAAAAATCTGTCTAAAACGGAAGTCGTTCATAACAACAATTCCGCAGGCAACAAGTTGAACTGCAAGCTTAAAAATAGCCCGCATTTCTACAATGTCATCTATTACGCCGAATACAAAAATCAAAATTCCAGAGATAAGAAGGGGAAGAGCATTTGAAAGTGAAAAATTACTGTCAAAAAAGAAACCAAGAATTACGCAAATAAAAAAAGCAAGAAAAATTCCAATTCCGCCCAGACGAGGAATATTTCCGGAATGAATCTTTCTTGCATTTACAGAGTCGTATAAACTGAAAGCTTTACAGAACTTTATAATCAAAGGCATTGAAACCGCAGACAAAAGAAGGGCTCCAGCCGATAATGCGCAAATCGATAAAATCATACTAGCATTATATATTTTTTACCAAAAAAAGTGCAAGAATTAACTATATTAGTCGCAAAAAATATTTTACCCCCCTGGTTTATACTATATCTATGTATCGATATTTTATCATCCGATAATCTGATTTTTTCCATTTTGTTTTGCTTTATACAAATTGTGATCAGCCTGATTCATAAGCCGCTGGAAATCTTCCGGAATTTTTGGATAGCCCTGAACATAACCACCGCTAAAATGATAGGCGTCTCCCACATTCTGCCTGCATTCTTCAAACTTTGCTACAAAAGTTTCCAGGTTTTCTCCGCTCAGCATTACAAGGAATTCGTCACCACCATAACGATAGCAGTGGTCAGTACCAAAAACCTTTATCAGATTGCGGGCAAAACTTTCAAGAACATCGTCTCCGTGTTCATGACCATAGGTATCATTATGAATCTTAAAGTCGTCAATATCACAAATCATAAGGACAATCATGGAATCAAGACTTTTTTCAAAATCTTCTTTGAGGGCAAGACGATTTTTTAACTTGGTAAGAGGGTCATAAAGACTCATAATTTTCATCTGCTCCGCCATAATGTGATTCTGAACATTGTAGCGGGCAATTCTAAGGTAGCGCCAGTACTGAATTCCATCAGTCATAAGAAGGAAAACATAGAGGACGACAAAACCCATATTGGTTGTAAGACTAACCTGACTGTATTTTTGCATTAAAAAGTACAAAATTCCAAATGAAAGGGAAAAAATAATGAAAGCTATATATGGTTTTAATATAAAAAGCCCTACAATAAACATTTGAAAGGTAATAAAAACAAAAATCTGTTCATGATCGAGATAATCAAGCAGGGAAATAAAAATTCCAAGACTGCACAGGCAGAAATGGAAAATTGACATGCTTATTCCAAGTCCAACTCTGGAAAAACCGCCTGAAACAGGTTTTTGAAAAAGGGAAAAAATAAAAAACTGAAGGGAGGCCAGAAAAGTGATTATGTAAGCAACACGGCGCCAGATTAGTAGAGAGCCCCCGTCCTGAACCTGAAAAAACAAGGAAAAAATGAGGGAGAAAATCTGGAAAATCATTATGATACAGGTTCCAAATCTGGCAGTTCTTATATTTGAAATATCGATAACCGACTGAACATCTGACCGTAAAGGAACTATACCGATTAAGTCTTTCATACGAATAGGCATAAACTTTCCTCCTGACAGGCTACAAAAAAAACGCTGATTCATGCCTTCCGATGCAAACCGGCGCCAATACAATAAAACTAATACTAGAAAAATTATAACATAGAATTTTCCATTGTAAAATTTTTTATTTTTTTATAACGCCTTTGCCGATTTGTTTTGCCTTGCCCTTGAAAAAAATCCCGGCAAAGGCATTATACGTTTCATACATAAAATTATTGATACGGGGAAAGCGAGCCGCGGACTCACGAAGTGCGCGAAGCAAAAGCAAATCTTTTATATCTTTTATTTTTATGTTAAAATAGCAAAATCAGTCGCATTAATTTATGCGCAATATGTTTTTCAGCTGAGGATTTTTTATGGAAATTGAAAATCAGAATATCGAAAATAAAACAGAAGAAAATAAAAATGACGAAATTTCATTAATCGATTTATTTGCTGTTGTGATGAAATATATCAAAATGGAAATTATAATTGTTGCTTCCGCAATGCTTTTTGCTGTAACAATTTCTGTAATTTCCATTAAATTGCCGCCGGAAAAATCCTTTTTGCCAAACAAGTACAAATCCCAGGCTAACATGCTCATAAACGATTCAAGTTCCAGCGGTGGCGGTCTTGCTTCTGCAATTGCGGCAAGCGGTTTAGGCGGACTTATGGGAATCAGCACTTCCGGAGGTTCTTCCTACAGCTCCCTTGCAACCTATCTTTCAACTTCTAATCCATTTCTGGATGCAATTGTAGACAACTTTAACATCCTTGCCAGAGAAGAGTTCCAGAAATCAAAGCACCCATTAAGCGACAGCCGAAAATGGCTTTCAGGAAAATTGAAAGCAAGCATTGACGATAATTCCGGGGTATTCACAATTTCATGTACAGACATAGATCCTGCATTCGCTCAGGCAGTGGTAAACTTTTCCGTTGACTGGCTTTCCAACCGCTTTGACGAACTGGGAATCGACAAAAACAAAATCCAGAAAGCAAACCTTGAAAAAAATATCGACGCTTCATTTGCGGAAATACAGAAACTTCAGAAGGAAGTAGATAACGTTGCCTATTCCGTTTCTCACGGCTCTTCCGCCTACAATATTCCTTCCATTACATTAACAACAACCAAGCTTCAGATGGAGTTGAATGCCCAGCAGGAAGTTTACAAACAGCTTAAAACACAGTATGAACTTTTAAAAGTTCAGATGGCAAGTGAAACTCCGGTTTTCCAGATTCTTGAAAGACCTGAAATTCCAGACCAGAAAGCTGAACCTAGCCGGGGAAAACTCTGCATAATCATCACATTTGCGGCAGCCTTTATGGCAATATTTATTGCCTTCCTCAGAAACGCAATTGAAAACATCAAAAAAGATCCGGAAGCAATGAGTAAATTGAAGTTCGGAAAGAAAAGAAGATAATTTTTTATCCACATAGAAAGCGCGTTCCAAAAAGGGGCGCGCCAACAGAACACATTCCAAAAGTTCTTTTATCCTTATAAACAGGAAATCAAAATGCCAGAAAAATCAGAAAATCAGCCTAAAAAAGTTATCGTTGTAGGAGCAGGTATTGCGGGCTTAACTGCTGCAATCTATGCCCAGAGGTCAGGTTTTGACGTTACCATAATGGAAAAACATATAATTCCAGGGGGATTATCTACTAGCTGGTCCCGCAAGGGTTATCTTTTTGAAGGCGGCATGCACTGGCTTACAGGCTCCAGCGAAAAGATGCCTATGCACCAGGTCTGGAAAGAAACCGGCGCCCTGCAGGATAACAACCCGATTTTTTTGCGAGATCCATTTTACACCCTGGTAGACGGTGAAAAGAGACTTTATTTTTACAGAAATATTGATAAACTTCGCTCCCATTTTTTGACTTTTGCCCCGGAAGATAAAAGTGCTATAAATCAGCTTTACCGTGATGTAAAAAAATACATTCACGTTCACAAGATGGTTTCAGATATAGCTGGATTGAAGGCAAAAAATCCAGTTCACAGCAGCCTGCCGGAAATGCTTGCAATGCTACCAGCAGGACTGCGTTTTGCCCCCCTTTCCAATATGGCCGGGCAGGACTATATAGCGCGCTTTAAGAATAAAGATCTGCGCCACCTGCTTTCAACAATAATTGGAACAAGATACAACGCCCTTTCCCTGATTTACACCCTGGCTTCCTTTGCAAGCGGAGACTGCGGATATCCGGAAGGGGGCTCTCTGCGGATGGCTCAGAATATGGCAGACACATTCCTTAAGGCCGGCGGAAAAATTGAATACAGGCACGAAGTAAACAAAGTTGAAATAAAAGAAGGAAAAGCCTGCGGCGTCTGGTGCAAGACTTCAAAAAACACTGACGAAAAAGATGAGTTTTTTGCAGCCGACGCGGTAATCGTAACAGAAGACGCCAGAAAGGCAATCGATACACTTTTTGAAAGCGCTGGCAAAAACGATGGAAAATGCAGCAAAAGTACAAGCAGAAACAAAGACACCTTCCATGACAAATGGGCAGAAAAAATGCGAAAAAATGTAATCACAGAGCAAAATATGTTCGTTTGCCTTGGAGTAAAGGCTGATTTAAAAGATTATCCACGGGGAATCGTTTATCCTCTTTCTGATGATAAACCCTTCGAAGCAGGCGGCCTTAAATTCAAGGAACTCCGCATAAACAACTACGCCCTTTACGAAAAACATGCCCCGGAAGGCTGCACTGCCCTAACCTGCCTGCTTTTAGGTGACAGCTACAATTACTGGAAAAAAGCAAAAGAAGACGGCACTTACAAAGAAAAGAAGGCAGAAGTAGCGGCCGCCCTAATCCAGCGGCTGGAAGAATTCATTCCGGAAATTAAAGATAATATAGAAGTAATTGACGTGGCAACTCCACTAACCTACGAACGCTACACAAATTCCTTTGAAGGAAGCTGGATGAGCGTGCTGGGCGCAAAAATGAAATTTGCAAATTACCCGATAAAAGCAAAAAGCGTGAAAAAACTGTATTTTGCAGGACAGCGCCAGAGCATGCCGGGAGGACTTCCAATTGCAGGAGCAACCGGCCGCACTGCCGCCCAGTACCTTTGCCGGGATTTTGGACAGGTTTTTGTAAGAAAATAAAAATTATTCGCTCCAGACCTTTATTAAAATGAATCAAGGGCATAGTTTTTTCTTTCCATTCGTATAAAAGCAAAATAGTAGACGGACACATACATAATAAAACGAAACCTTCCGGCGCCGGCGTGGAGTGGTGCCGAAGGCAGGACTGGGGATTTTTGCCAGAAGAGTAAGTCTAGTCGGTAATAAATAAAAAAACTGCTTTATTATGGGCTGCAGGTAAGCGAAAAGATTTTAGAAAATCCCCAGGACCGAGCCTCTGGCGGGCCACGGAAGGCCGGTTGGAAAGACCAGCCGCCCCAAATTCTTCATAAATTCAAAAAAAAAATCCGCGGACGCCCTTCATATTCGGGAATCCACGGATTTTTGCTTTCGGCGTTTTTTATGGAATGTGACTTTCGTCAGCCAAACCTTCTGACGCCTTATTATTTATCCACGATAGAAATTAATCAGACATCCGGCAAGGATAATTTTTCGCTCGTCGTCGGTAAGGTCGCCAACGCTGAGTTCAAACTCATTTACTTGGCCAGTAGCCTTGCCACTTTCGTCAAATTTAACTGCATAAGCCTTAACTGAAGGAAGTTTTTCTTCAATCATCTTTTTTACGCCAGGGATAAATACATAGTCGCCGTTTGCAAATGGAAGATTTTTGTCTCCATCCTTGTAAAGGAATGGCAGCATACCCCAGTTAATAAGGTTTGAACGATAGCGTTTTGTTGCGTACTCGTTTGCAATATTTGCAGAAGCGCCAAGAACTCGCTGGCAGGAAGCAGCCTGTTCCCGGGCAGAACCGTCGCCTGGTTTTACGGCAAAAATTGTAGAACCAGTTCCGGCAGCCGCAGCCTTCTGACCAAGCCCAGCATCCTTTTTAGCAAGAGCATCTGCAGCAGACTTGAGCTCAGCCTTAACTTCATCAGAAAGGTCACGAACAGCCTTTGCCCGGCCTACATATGCAGGATCGCGGCGGCTAAGGGTGAACTCTGCAAGTCCAAGAGGGTTTGAGCGGAAAGAAGATGTTTCTCCAGAAGGAATAAGCTCGTCTGTGGTTGTTACAGGGTCATGGATTTCGCTTACAACTTTAATCAGCAGGTCGTCGGCAAGGGCTTTCTGCTCAGGCCAGTCTTTGATGTTTGGACCAAACTGGATTTCCACTTCCGGATGAGCCACTCCTTTTGAGTCGTAAACACGTTTTTCGTAAATTGATTTGTCAAAGAAGTATTTCTTTCCGCTGAATTCTGTGTCGAATTCGGTAGCGGCAGTAAGGAAGCCCTTGTTTGCAGCGGTTGCGGCAATTGAGCGGGCGTCCATAAGGGCAACGCTGGCCAGCTGGCCGTTCTGGATTTTTGAACCTTCGCGGTTAGGGAAGTTTCTTGTTGAGTGACGGATAGAGAAGGCTCCGTTTGCTGGAGTGTCCCCTGCACCAAAACATGGACCGCAGAAGGCAGTCTTGATGATTGCACCTGCGCTAACCAGTGAAGAGAAAGCACCGTTCTTCATAAGTTCCTGATATACAGGCATAGAAGCAGGATATACGTTCAAAAGGAATTTTCCGTTTCCAGTGTCTTTTCCCTTAAGGATATCTGCGGCAGCGCAGATGTTTTCAAAACCACCGCCGGCGCAACCTGCGATAACACCCTGGTCAACGTAAAGTTTTCCGTCAATAATTTTGTTGTGAAGGTTAAAGTTTACCTTATCACCAAAAGAAACTTTTGCTCTTTTTTCTGCTTCAGTCAAAACATCAGAAAGATTCTTGTTAACTTCTTCTATAGTATATGCACAGCTTGGGTGGAAAGGCATGGCGATCATAGGACGGATTTCAGACAAATCAATTTCAATTGCGCCGTCGTAGTAAGCGCCGTCCTGTGGGTTAAGTTCCTTGTATGCAGAAGGGCGGCCGTGAATTGCGTACCATTCTTCAACTTTTGCATCTGTGCGCCAAATTGAAGAAAGACAGGTAGTTTCTGTTGTCATTACATCCACACCGATACGGAAATCAGCGCTTAAGGCAGAAACGCCAGGACCAACAAATTCCATTACCTTGTTTTTAACATAACCGTTATCAAAAACAGCCTTGATGATTGCAAGGGCAACGTCCTGAGGACCTACACCAGGAACAGGAGCTCCTGTAAGATAAACTGCCACAACTCCAGGATAAGCAACATCGTAAGTTTTGTTCAAAAGCTGTTTTGCAAGCTCTCCGCCGCCTTCACCAATTGCCATAGTTCCCAGGGCACCGTAGCGGGTATGGCTGTCAGAACCAAGAATCATTGCACCACATTCAGCCAGCATTTCACGGGCAAACTGGTGGATTACAGCCTGGTGAGGAGGAACGTAAATTCCGCCGTACTTCTGGGCGCAGGTAAGACCGAACATGTGGTCGTCTTCATTGATTGTTCCGCCAACTGCACAAAGAGAATTGTGGCAGTTTGTAAGAACGTATGGAATTGGGAATTTTTCAAGTCCAGAAGCTCTGGCAGTCTGAATAATTCCAACATAAGTGATATCGTGGGAAGTGATTTTGTCAAATTTTATCTTGAGTTTGGCATCTTCGCCGCTTGTATTGTGTTTCTGCAGAATCGAATAGGCGATTGTCTTTTTCTTTCCGGCTTCAGCGTTAGAAGCGCCTGCGGAATCTGTCAATTTTCCGTTTACAAGGTAAGCACCTTTGTCCCAAAGTTTCATAGTTTTCTCCAAAAAGGCTAAAAATTTTGCAACATATTAGCACAAATCACGGCTTTTTTCCACAGGGTGCGGAATATCTGTGGAATATCTGCGGAATATCTGCGGAATATATTGTAGTCGAATATCTTTTGTACATGAATATCTATTGTTCCTGGGGGATTTTATGGCGGGGGAATTCCACCTTTCCCGTCCTTTTTTTTGGACTTTTTTTTTACGGGCGCGAACCCTTACTCCTACGGGCCTTCCAGGGCTACCCTGACGGTCGGTGGTCGTCGTTTTTTTATGTAAAAAAAGACCTGACGCAAAAAAGCCGGCCTTCACACCTTGAGCACTTCTCTGCCCGCCTTTGCTTCCACTCCTCCCACGGCTTCGGGCTTTCTTCCATTGCTTTAAATAACTTTCCGGGCGGTAAATTAAAGCTACAGAATACACTAAATAAGGCAGGCACAGGCAGCCCTCGCCCCCTTCCACGCCCGCGCGCAAAAAAATCGGGGCAGAAAAAGACATACGCCTATTTCTGCCCCGATTATTCGTAAATAAATATTTTTTATTCCAAAAAACTATGCTTCCTGGCTTTCGTCCACAACTTTAGCTTCCGGAGCATTCTTTTTAATTGATTCTATGCCGTTTTTGCAGCCGTCTTTAGAAGCATATCCCTCACCAGTTGCAATGATTTCTCCGTTTCTTGCCTTTAAGCGGAAACGGAACTCCCCTGCCTTGTCCTTGTAAATTTCAAACTTTGGATTTGTTTTTACTTCAAAACCTTCCACTGTCTGATCTTCGATTTCGCCGGCGCTGTTTGTGCGTACGCTTTCAATTCCATTTTCGCAGGCAGCTTTTGAAGAATAAACTTCAGAAGAAGCAATAATTTCTCCATTGCCTGCATGCAGATTGAACTTTACACCGTTTTTTTCACTTTTAATTACAAATTTTCCAGCCATTTTGACTCTCCTTTTTTTATACTTTGTTTATTTAACAAGATTACAAAATTTTATATCACAAAGCCCCGTAAAGCAAGTATTTTCTTCTGCCACAAACAGCGTCTAGCGCAATATTGCGCGTTTTTTGGACCGTGGCTCGCAGACCTTAGCGCTTTTTTTTATCACAACACGTGTAAAATGCCTTTGCCAAGAAATAATCTGAACAGATTTTTTTTCAAAAAATCAAGAACAATAGTATAATTAGAATAGGCTCTCGGCGGTGCCTGGCCAACAAAAAACTGACTCACTCCCTTCCCGCAGAGAACTTTGAACTAATTAACACAATATTCTGGAGACAGCCGTGAAAAATCCCTTCAGACTTCACTTTGATAATAATGAAGAAAAAAAAGAATACCAGCTTAAGTGCAACAGCGTAAACAGCAGGCGGGTTTTTATCTATGTAACCATAATTGCCCTCTTTGAGCTTTTTCTCCTGATTTTTGATGCCATCCACAAGGACTCTACCTACTCCTCTGTTCAGTGGGCTTATGTAATTTTAAATTCCGTTATGGCCTTTTTTTCAGCCTCTCTGTTAGCAATAACCGCCTGGTCTCAGAAAAAAATTGAAAAACGCTATAAAATTTTTCAGGCTGCTCTGGCAATCTACTCGATTATCATCCTGATTTGCGCCACCTGCGATGCAGTTACAGGAACAATTTCCAGCGGCCGTGAAAACCTGACCATGTTTTTTATCTGCATGATGCTGGGTTCCTGCGTTTTCTATGTTGATTCCCTGCTGGTTTCTTTTTCTTCAATAACGCTTTTTGTGGCTTTTGAACTCTTTACTCATTTTACTCATTTTTCAAGTCACCACACCTATGCTCCTTACCCGATTTTTATTATTTTTATCACAAACACAGTTTCTTATGTTCGCGCCGGTCAGATGAAAGATTCTATCCTAAAAACTCGGGAAATTAAAAAACTTCAAGCCCAGGCTGAGTTCGAAAACCAGCTGAAATCTCAGTTTCTGGCAAACATGAGCCACGAAATCCGTACTCCAATGAACGCAATCGTTGGAATGAGCGAACTGGCCCTGGACTTTAATCTTTCCGACCGGGAAAAAAACATAGTCCAGCAGATTCGTTCTTCCAGCATAAACCTTCTGGGAATCATCAACGATATTCTGGATTTTTCAAAAATCGAATCAGGAAAAATGGAGATTGTCCCAGTTGACTACGACCTGATAAAAATGCTCAACGAAATTTCCAATGTCTGCCTTGTCCGCCTGAAAGATAAAGATGTGGAGCTGATTCTGGAAATTGAAGAAAATCTTCCATTTATGTATCACGGCGACGACATGAGAATCCGCCAGATTTTAATCAACCTGGCAGGGAATGCAGCAAAATTTACAGAAAAAGGCTTTATAAAAATCCGTGTAGAAAGTCTCAAAAAATTTCAGGAAAAGGAAGGCCTTAGAATCAGCGTAATAGATTCCGGAGTCGGAATACGCAAGGAAGACCTGAACAAGCTTTTTGGCGCCTTCCAGCAGGTTGATATGAAAATGAACCGCACAAAAGGTGGAACAGGTCTTGGGCTTTCTATTTCCAAAAACCTGATGGCTCTGATGGGTGGCAGCATAAATGTGACCAGCGAATACGGGAAAGGTTCCTGCTTTTATATCGATTTGCCCCAGGAAATCGTGGATTCCACAGAATGCGGCGTAAAATATAAAAGCCTTTTTGATGCAGCAAAAAGAAGCCCCGAAAATAAGCTTCTTGCAGAAATTCCTGTTCTATCCCTGCTGAACAAAGCTGAATTTGCAAGCCTTTTTGTAGAAAAATCAGAAACAGTCATGTTCAAATCACCTAATGCAAAAATACTTGTGGTAGACGACAACGATGTAAATCTTCAGGTTGCCCAGGGGCTTTTAAAGAAATTTGCCGTTTCCCCGGACATTGCCACAAGCGGTTACGAAGCTCTGGATAAAATCAGGGAAAATGAATACCACATCATTTTTATGGACCACCAGATGCCTGGCATGGACGGAATTGAAACTCTAGAAAAAATCCGTGAAAAAGAAAAAACTGAAGGTAAACACAGAATAGTAGTTGCCTTGAGCGCAAACGCCATCAACGGAGCCCGGGAAATGTTCCTTTCAAAAGGTTTTGACGATTTTATTGCAAAACCGGTTCAGGGCAAGGATTTTGCCGACTGCCTTGCTGACTGGCTTCCTGTAAATCTGCTTGAAAAACTGGGTGAAGAAGATAATGGTGAAAACAGCCTGCCGGCCAGCTTTCCAAAATGGGACTCAAACCGGCTTTCTCTTGCTCAGGCAATGGAAAATTCCGGTGGTCTGGAAAACTATTTAAAAACAGTAAAAACTTTCTATTTATCTATAGAAAAAAATGCCAATTCCATTGGTGATTATCTGATAAAAGAAGATATAAAAAATTACACCATCCTTGTACATGCCCTCAAAAGTTCGGCAAGAATTATTGGTGCAGATGAGCTTTCAAGAATTGCAGAAAAGCTGGAAAGTCTTGGAAAAGAATGTCAGGAAGCGGCAGGTAAAAACAGAGATGAAGAAAAGCGCCTTAACCGAGAAATCCACGAACGAACACCAAAACTGCTGGCACTTTTAACATCTTACCTTCTGGATTTGAGGCCAATTGTAGAATTTGAAGAAAAATACTCCCGGGAAAAAACGGCTGCTTCGGACCAAACAGACGCAGCCGGCTCTACTTCTGTAAAGTTTTTAAAAGTTAGACTGGAAAACATAATCGATGCCTGCAAAGATGGCGACCTGCCACTTATTGAAGACGAATTTGAAGCTTTAAGAAAGATTTCTCTTTCAGAAGAGACTGGCGATTTAATCAGAAAACTGGAACTTGCCATTAACAACATTGAGTTTGACCAGATTGCCGCCATTTGCAAAGAGCTTATGGCGTAAAATAGAGAAAGAAAAGTGGTCCTGAGCCTCCGAGGCAGTCTGCTTCTGAACGCCAGTTACATATAATACAGTACCCTGGTGACACTCCTACCTGGAGTCTCTTGCCCACTACGGCCCGGAAGATATAACAACTTCTCTTTTAACTCTGACAGGTTCTTTTTTTCTTTTGTTAAAAATCCGCTGGGAACTAGCCCTTGTATAAAGAAGATCCTGATGCAAAAGAAATTCTCTGCGCCAGAGGAAACATAAGTTTTCAGAACGTTTCTTTTTCCTACAACGACTCTTCAAGCGTTCTGGAAAATATAAATCTGGATATTAAAGCCGGAGAAAAGTTTGCCTTTGCAGGCTCAAGCGGTGGCGGAAAAACAACTCTCTGCAATCTGATTCCACGCTTTTATGAAGTAAATTCCGGCTCAATTCTGCTGGACGGAATCGACACAAGAAAAATCCGCCTGCAGAGTTTAAGAAAACAGATTGGTATTGTTTAGCAGGATGTGTTCTTGTTTGCAGGAACAATCCGGGAAAATATTGCCTATGGAAAACCCGACGCCAGCGACCAAGAAATTGAAATGGCAGCCCGCCGTGCCGAAATTCACGAAGATATTATGAAAATGCCGGAGGGCTACAACAGTCTGGTTGGAGAAAGAGGAATAAAACTAAGCGGAGGTCAAAAGCAGAGAGTTTCCATTGCCCGCTGCTTCTTAAAAAATCCCCCTATTTTAATACTGGACGAAGCAACAAGTGCCCTGGATACTGCCACAGAACAGAAAATCCAGTCTGCTTTTGACGCTTTAAGCAAGGGAAGAACGACTTTAGTTATTGCCCACAGACTTTCTACCATTAAAAATGCAGACAGAATTGCCTATGTAGAAGGAAAAAACATCGCAGAGTGTGGAAGCCACCAGGAGCTGCTTTCCAAAAATGGAAAATACGCTGCCCTCTGGAACAATCAGGTGCTATAGGAAAAGAAAAACAGAAAAATAGTCCCTGGTAAGTAACAGGCAAGTACCTGATAAAAGGATAAAAAAAACTTAGACAAAATCCCTTACGAAATAGTGGCCAGGTAGAAAAAAAATGTTTAAAGTCCATGATGAATAGGCCATAAAAAAAACTTGTGAAATAGCTTTTTCCTTTATATAATCTTTAAACTATGTTAATAAAGATTTTATTGCTAATTGTTTTTTTTGGTTTAATGATTGGAGTCGGCATTATTTCACGAAAGCGTGCAGCTGACGTTAACGGTTTTGTTCTGGGAGGAAGAAGCGTTGGTCCATGGCTTACAGCATTTGCCTACGGAACTTCCTATTTTTCTGCAGTAGTTTTTATCGGTTATGCAGGACAATTCGGATGGAAATACGGACTTTCTTCCACATGGGTTGGAATTGGAAACGCCCTGATTGGTTCCCTTCTGGCATGGGCACTTATGGGTCGCAGAACCAGAGTTATGACCCACCATCTTGATGCAAAAACCATGCCTGATTTCTTTGGAAAAAGATACGACAGCCGTGCCCTTAGAATTACAGCTTCTGCCATAGCATTTATCTTTTTGATTCCATACACCGCTTCCGTTTACAAGGGACTTTCCACCCTTTTTGGACTGGCTTTTAATATCGACTACAGATGGTGTGTTATCGCAATGGCTGTTTTGACCGCCGTTTATGTAATTCTTGGCGGTTACATGGCAACTGCTATTAACGATTTTATTCAGGGTATCATAATGCTGGTAGGAATCGCAGCAGTAATCTTTGCAGTTCTCAAACAGCAGGGCGGTTTCTTTAGCGCAGTTCAGAAACTTTCAGAAATTCCTGTGGATTCTGCAAGCGCAATTCCAGCCTTCCAGAATTTGAAGGGAGCCTACGTTTCCTTCTTTGGACCTGATCCGATAAACCTCTTTGGAGTTGTTGTTCTGACTTCCCTTGGAACCTGGGGCCTTCCACAGATGGTTGGAAAATTCTACGCAATCAAAAGCGAAAGAGCCGTTAAAACTGGAACTATTGTTTCTACCTTCTTTGCAATTGTAATTGCAGGGGGCTGTTATTTTCTTGGTGGATTTGGACGGCTCTTTAACGTTCCGGAAATTTATGCTCCAAACGGAAAACTTCTTTTTGACAACATAATTCCAACCATGCTTTCTACCCTGCCAGACTTTTTAATTGGAATTGTAGTTGTTCTGGTTCTTTCCGCTTCCATGTCTACCCTTTCTTCCCTGGTTTTGACTTCCAGCTCTACTTTAACCCTGGACGTCCTGAAAGAAACTTTCTGCAAAAAAATGGACGAAAAGAAAACTCTTTTGACAATCCGTGCTCTGGTAATCTTCTTTATCGTGATTTCTGTAATAATTGCCCTGAACCCACCTACATTCATTGCCCAGCTGATGAGTATTTCCTGGGGTGCACTTGCAGGAGCTTTCCTGGCACCATTCCTCTACGGTCTTTTCAGCAAAAAAGTGTCAAAAGCCTCTGTTTGGGCCTGCTTTATCTATGGTGTAGGCCTTACAGTTTCAAATATCTTCCTTAAGTTTATGAATCCAATTAACTGTGGAGCCGTGGCTATGGTGGGCGGTCTTATTATTGTACCCCTTGTAAGCCTTCTGACTCCAAAAATGAAGGAAGAACGTCTGGAAGAAATTTTCAAGTGCTATGAAGAAAAAGTTCAGGTTACAAAGAAAATTGTTCTGAAAGATGAAGATGACGACGAGGAAGAAGAAAAGAAATAAGTGAAAATTCTGACATTTTAGTTTAAGAAATTCCAGCAGGCGGGAAAGCGAATGCAAAAAAAATTGCAGAAAAGCTGTCCCGCCTTTTTTATTAGAAAAATCGGGGCGTTGCGGGGCCCCTTTGGAAAAACTATTTTCCAGCCCCGCTGGAGGGGGTGGCGGACAAGCCAGAAATACAGAAAATGAAAAGATTTTACTGGAAATCTGGCAAGTTCGATACATTTGACACATTCTGGCTATGCTGCATTCTGGCTTGGAAGCCAGGGAGAGGGCTCTCCCCTCCTTTCTACATAAAAGAAAGCTGCAGACGACGAACGGTCTCAGGGATTTTTTCTTTTTTGAGGCCACTATAGTTGACGACAAAGGTCTTTTCAAGATTTTGCGGCGCCTGACCATAATAATATTCGCCAATCAGCGGCAGATTTATCCCATTTTTTTCCAGATTTTCCCGAATTTCCTGACCGGACTTTTCCGAATTAACTGTCAGCAAGAAGTGAAGTCCAGACTCTTTTTCCTGAATTTTTGTAATTTCCTTCAATTTTGAATTCTGGATGGCAGTTATCAGGCTGTTCCGCAAATTCCGGTAATAATTTTTCATCCTGATTATGTGCTTTTCGAAATTTCCCTGCTGAATGAAACGGGCAAGGGTATACTGCTCAAAAGAACTGACCGGACAGGAATAAAAGCCAAGTTTTTTCTCAAAATAATCCAGCATATCCGGCGGCAAAACCATGTAGCTGATTCGGAAAGACGGAGCCAGCGTTTTTGAAAATGTATTTATGTAAATAACGCGATTCTGGCTGTCGGCGCTTTGCAAAGTCAAGAGCGGTTTTCCGTTAAAGCGGAATTCGCTGTCGTAATCGTCTTCCAGAATATAGCGGTCCGGCGAAGAAAATGCCCAGCGCAAAATTTCCTGGCGGCGGCGGACAGGCATAACGATTCCGCTGGGAAAATGGTGGGAAGGCGAAAAATGCAGAACCTGAGCCCCGGATTTTTCCAGCTCTTCCGGCGAAATGCCCTGGGAGTCCAGATTTACTGGAATAGTTTTTACCCCGTTCAATCTGAAAACTCCTTCCGCCTTGTGATAGCCTGGATTTTCGACTGCGTAGATTTTTTCCCTGCCCAAAAGCTGAACAATCAGAGCGTAAAGATTTTCTGTTCCCGCACCAATCACTATCTGCTCCGGCGAAACATTCATATTTCTAAAATCCAGAAGATACCTGGAAAGTTCTTTTCGGAGTTCCAGTACCCCCTTTGCCTGACTGCGCTGCAAGAGCTTTTCGTCACCAGAATTCAGAACCTGGCGCATTGTGTGGCTCCACAGGCTGAAAGGGAATTTTTCGTA
>JAILKG010000127.1 GCA_024693915.1 Treponema sp. | reverse complement strand
CATACTACTTGAGGAGGCAGATGTTGAAAGTTTACCTTAGCGGAAAGATTACCGGCGATGTGGATTACAGAAAGAAGTTTGAGGCGGTGCAGAATGAACTTATGGCTTATGGTTATGTGGTTTTTAACCCTGCTGTGCTGCGGGATGGGTTTGAATATGAAGACTATGTGGCCCGTGATTTACTTATTCTTTCCAGATGTGATGCAATTTATCTTTTACGGGATTGGAAAAACAGTCCGGGGGCTAGGCGGGAAGTGGAAGAAGCTAAGCGCTTAGGTTTGAAGATTCTGGATGAAGATGATATTAAAATCCGTAGAACGCTGAATCAGATTTGCGAAGATACTTCTTCTTTAGTGAAGGGGCAGATGGACTGTGAGGAAAACAGAATCTGGGCCAGGGAGATGAAGTCGCTGACGATTGAAATTCAGAACAGGCTGAAGAACTTTGACCTTTCTGTGGGAGAAGAAGAAAATCTTTTGCAGATGTATGAGTCTTTTGATACGGAAAAGAAGCGGCTTTTTTATGAAGAGTTTATTGCGGATAGTGATAAGCTTATAGAATACGACCTTATGGAAAAGATGGAAGGGGATGATTTTGAAGAGAAAATCAGGCTTTCTCAGGTATATAAGGTTTCGGCTGATATTATGGCCTTAATTGAAGCTAAGGTGGCTGAATTGCAGTTAGCTTAGGCTTGAAACAGTTTTAGCGGACTTGAAGAAGGGTTCCGTCAAAGACTTTTTTTACAAGATGGACTGATAGTGGAAGCTGGTAGTCGACTTTTTTTAAGAGAAGCTGTTCTTCAGGGGAGTACTTTATCTTATCTTCGGTGTACATTACGCCTGTTGAATCGTTGATGGCGATTTGCATATTGAGAGAAGGAATAAATCTGTAGGTCCAGCCGGGTTTTTGTTCCATTTAGTTCTAATCTAACTGATTTTTGACGGAAAATCAATTTGTATTATGACTAATTCGGTTCAGATGAAGGGGGAAACAATGTTTTTGAATCCAAGGTACGACGATGACCCGGAATTTGCTGATAAAGATGGACTTAAATGTTCAAAGTGGCTTATTTTACGCTATATAGAAGAAAAACTTCGAAAGGAGAAATAATTATGACACTGGAAGAAGCAAAAAATTATATTGATAATGTTCGATGGCAGTATGCCAAAACCTATGTAACGGCACCTCACGAATATACTGTTCTGGACTGGAAACCAGAAACAAAAGAACAGATGATAGATTTCGCAAATTTTATTTTAGAAAATGGTTACAAAGAACAGTTTTATAGCAAGACTTATACTGTTCTTCAAATTGGTGAATACAAATACTGGTCCATGGATTTTCCAACCTTGAACACAAATCTGATAAACCGAACTTTTATTGACGAGGCGCGCAAAGCAAGACTTGTAAACTTTGTTCAAAGTCCAGACTTCAAACATGTTTATAAGATGTCCCTTGAAGATGTAGAAAAACAAATGAGGGACAAAAAAGCAAAAGACGAGCAAGCGCTCTTAGAAAACTTGCGGGTTGAAGATGTCTGGAAGGAAGACCATAGCTGGGAAAATCAGATTCTTTCCAGATGGCATGGAGCCTGTTTCACCAATATATATTTTAAAGAAGGGCTTTACGAAGTAAAAATTTTTCTGGACTGCGGAACTATTGATATGGCAAAATGGAAAAGCTTTACTTCACTGGAAGAGGCAAAAGCTTTTGCAGAAAAAGAAATGCTTCGTCTGGATGCTTATTGATTTAAATTCTGAATTTGAATTAGAGCCTTGAGATTATTATAAAACTCTTAAAGTTCTATTTTATTCACTCTTTTTCGCTTTTCAGGCCAGTTATCAACCAGTTCCTTTGGCTCAATGGACCAGGCTTCATCGGCCCATTTCCAGACCCAGCGCTGAACACAGATAAGCTGGTTGGTTCTGAAACTTAGAATAAATGTCAAAAACTTTTATTCCAATGTCATTCTATGTCACCTTGACCATATATAATAAAAGCCGTAAACAACAAAAAAGGCTATAGAGAGGTGGTTTTATGAAGAATGATGTTATGGACACTTCAAACGTGTATTCTTATGAAATTGATTTAAGTAAGTTCAAACTGGATTTACCTAAAGAACCTAAGAAGCAAAAGGTTGCGGCCAAACGCTACATCTGCATTGACCTTGAGATGACGGAATTTACAGCATCCCAGAGAATTTGTATACCTGGAGTCAATGGAGAAGTCATTCAGTTTGGGGCTGTTATGCTGGACGAAAACTATAATCTGCTCAGTGAATTCTCTTCCTATGTAAAGCCTGCCTACAGTTCAGTTACCCCCTTGATAAATCAGCTTACAGGTATTTCAAATCAAAATCTTGAAAAAGCTGATGACTTTCTTACAGTCTTCGATAAGTTCTGTTATTGGCGTGGAGAAGGTGATATCACTACATTCTGCTGGAGCCAGGTGGATTTTAATCAGCTCTGGTCAGAACTTGAGGCAAAGGGAAAGCACCGTTATGATCTTTTTAATGTTCTTCATGACTTTGTTGATTTACAGAAAGTTTTCGGAAATCTTATTTCTTCAAAAAAAGCAGTCGGACTTGAATCTGCAATGAGGTTTCTTCAGATGGACTACAAAGGTCAGATCCATACAGCACTTAGCGATTCATATAACACAGCCCGCATTTTTCATAAACTGTTTTGTACGAAAAGTCTGGATTTGGACTTTGAATACATCAATCCTTCAAAAGAATGTACAATTAATCAGAAGGAAGAAGCGGAATATAGCTGCTCATTAGCAAGTTTTCTTTCACCAGAACTGCTTGCTCAGTTTGGTTATTCTGATTCTGAAGATGAGGTGGAAACAGAAGATTATACAGATGAAGCAGCAACAGATGATTTACAGATTCTGAAAGATTCGCCTTTGGCAGGAATGGTAAATGATGAAGAAATTGCGGGCCTTTGTTCAAAATACAAGATAAATATACAGAGCTGGCTTAAGCTTGCAACAGAAGTTATGGAAACTGAAGAAATGCAGGTTGCGTAAAAGGGGAGTGTATTTTAAGCGCATTTTATGATAGAATTTAATCACGCAGGCAGGCAAATCTTATGCAGAAACTGCGGGGTTTTAGGGGCAGAGCGGTTTTACCGCGGAGCCCCTAGGGGAAGGGGTAGCGACCAACGAAGTGGGCGCGCAGGGGAAGGCTTTCCCCTCCCAGAAATTTTGGAGGAATCATATGCCGATGATTGAAGCTAAGGTGACTATGGAGTTGCCTGCAGAAAAAAGAGACCTTTTGAAAGCCGAATTTGGAAAGGCTATCACTATAATGGGAAAACCGGAAACATATCTGATGATTAATCTGGTGGATAAACAGGATCTCTACTTTGGCGGAAAGAAGCTTGAAAAAGGCGCTTATGTTGAAGTAAAGGTTCTGGGAAGCGTTGACGGAGCTGCCAGCGATAAAATGACTGCAAAAGTATGCGAAATCCTTGAAAATGAACTTGGAATTCCTGGAAATGCGGTCTATGTTTCTTACTGGGGAACGGCCAACTGGGGCTGGAACGGCGGTAATTTCTAGAAAAACATGACTTCTCTTTTTGTGCTTTCGGATTTTCTATACTCGTGGGGAGTAGAGTTGTATTTTGATTTGAAAGCGCGTACAAAATAGGAAATATTTTCAAATCCGTTATCCAAGGCAATTTGGGTAATGGTTTTACGGGTTTGCAGTAATTGTTCTGCGGAGGCTTCCAGGCGGTATTCATTCAGATATTTTATAAAGCTTGTGCCAGTCTGATTTTTAAAGAAGGTCATAAAACGGCTTTCAGAAAGAGAGATGATTTCACTAACTTCTTCAATTGTGATTTTTTCTGCAAAGTGTTCCTTCAGGTAAGACAGAACTTTTTTAAGTCGTAAGGCATTTTCTTTTTCCCTCTGATTCTGAGGGCTGAATTTTTTATCATTTAGATTTTCGTTGTACAAAATGTAAATAATTTCAAAAAGCCTTGCTTTAATAAGCATTTCATAACCTGGATATTCTGCAGGCCCATGGGAAATTAAATCACAGACTAGGGGAGAAAGCCTTTTGCAGACAGGGGAGTCATTTCTTAAAAATAATTCTTTCATGCAATCGTTTTCTGAAAGCTGGCTCAGATAATTTCTAAAGCAGTGAGATTCAGGATTTTCTTCCAGAAGGGAAAGGGAAAAAATTATATTAAAATATTCAACAAAGTCATTTTGATTCTGGTCGATTGAATGAATAGAACCTGGAGGAACAATAATCAGATCGCCTGCCTGGCACACATTCTTAAAGCCGTTTACAGAAAATATGCCCTGGCCCTTTAAAATGTAAATCATTTCAAATTCGTCGTGCCAGTGGAAGGGAAACTTTTTCATCCAGTCTGGAATCAGCACATGATAGATACTGAAAGGGAAAGTTTTTTTTCCGTGGCTGATTGTCTGATGTATTTTCTCGATGCTAGAAATCATAAAAAATCCTAATAACAGTAGTATTATGTTAAAAACTCAAGTTTATTAAGCAAGATTTTACACTTAAACAGTTGTATTCTGTCAATATCATGGATAAAGATTTTAAGAAAAAACTAATTGAAATTGCACTTCCTGTAACGGTTCAGTGCCTTATGCAGTCTTCACTTTCGTTAATTGATCAGATTATGATTGGTTCTCTTGGAAGCCAATGTATAGCCGGAATTGGGCTTGCCGGAAAGTTTACTTCTCTGTTCAGTGTAACACTTGCAGCAATAGTTACGGCAGCGGGTATTCTTATTTCTCAGTATTTTGGAGCAAAAAACGAGAAGGGCGTTAGAGACAGTTTTTATCTGCCGCTGTATCTATCCTTTATTCTCCTTGTGATTTTTTCTCTGCTTTCTGTATGCCTTCCTAATCAGGTGATGTCGCTGTATGCAAATGATAAAAATACAGTTGTAAAGGCAGCATCTTATCTGATTTACCGTACGCCAGGGTATTTAGCCTGTGTATTTACAATGTTCATTTCTACCTTGTTACGGAATATGAACAAGGCAAAACTTCCCGCCGTAGCTGGAATTATCGCAATCATCACAAATACTGTAATGAACTGGTTTTTGATTTATGGTATTTTGATTTTTCCACGTCTTGAAGAAGTAGGTGCTGCTCTTGCTACAGTAATTTCTCAATTTGTGGAAATGATGATTGTATTATCATTATTTATACGAGAAAAGAAGAAGCAGAATCTCTTTCTTAAACCAACCGCACATTTTTCAAAAGACTTCTACAAAAATACCTTTGCAATTTTAATGCCGATTCTGATTGGAGAGTTTTTGTGGTCTCTTGGAGAAAATGTTTACGCTGTGATTTACGGCCATCTTGGAACCGAAGCATGCGCCGCAATGACTCTTATGTACCCGATTCAGGGTATTGCAATTGGCGCTTTGTGTGGTGTTTCAAGTGCTGCCGGAATCATTGTTGGAAACAGTCTGGGAGCTGATGAAAACGAAAAGGCTTATTCTCAGGCAATTGATTTTGTAAAGCTGACAGTTGGGGCAGGAATTCTGATTGGAATTATTGTCTGTGCAATCAGTCCCTTATACGTAAAGCTTTTTAATGTTGCGCCGGAAACAAGAATGATTACAATTAAAATACTTATTGCATTTGCACTTGTATTTACGGCAAAAGTATTTAATATGGTTGTAGGCGGCGGAGTACTTCAAAGCGGCGGTCAGACAAAGTTTATGACCCTAATTAATATTATTGGTCCCTGGGCCTTTGGAGTTCCAATGGGCTTTCTTTCGGCATATTATTTTAAGCTTTCAATCTGGTGGGTATATCTGATTTTGTCTTTTGAAGAATATGTACGCTTAATCATAAGTGTATGGCTCTTAAAAAGTAAAAGATGGATGAAAAATGTTGCGGTGTAATATTGTAATATGGATGAGCTAAAAATTGCTTTCGCATTTATCTTAACGCTCTTCTATTAACACCGCCCGCCCGGCGGGGCTTATAGAGGTAGACAGAATCTTTATTATAGGCAGAACAGTATATATAGCGTTGTAGAGATTTTTCTTAGATAATCTTACGCTATTTATAGTGTATATATTCATTATTTTATACAGCTTCCATCAAAGCTTCAACAGTACAATTTAATGCCTTTGCAAGTTTTACTACAGTTTCTGCTTTAGCAGCATTTATATTCTTTTGATTCTGTTCATATTGCTGGATCGTTCTCACTGGGATATCTGAAATTTCAGCTAATTCACTTTGAGACAGACCTGCATCAAGACGTAAAGCTTTTAGATTTGTATTATTCTTTCGCTTATTATACAGTTCTATCATCTTATCGCAAAACTGAGATATATCCATTTCATGATATGGTGAATACATCGCCAGAATTTCAGAAATTGAAATATAATTGTTGATTTTTTTGAATCCAAGATTTGTCTGCCACTGAAAATATGCCAATGCCCAGCCACACCAGTATTCAGGAGTTCTGTTTGCCGCAGGACGATATTTTGAGGCTAATGTTTCATCTCCAATAATATCTAAAGCAAGTTCTACACCTGATTTTCCAACAATAACTGTTGATTCTCCTCGTTCAAATTGAGAACAGATTTTGGACTGTAAAAACTTAAGATAAAAATGAGATAAATCTTCCTCGAGATCATAAACTGCAAAATCGAACATTGAGGCAAGGTTATTTTGAGC
>JAILKG010000105.1 GCA_024693915.1 Treponema sp. | reverse complement strand
GAAACTATAAAGGGAAGCGAGAGCATTCTGGACTATGTGGAAGAAAGGGCTCCTTTTGAGTTGATTCCAAAAATCCGGGATATGCTGGGTGCCTTTCTTTTTAGGGGCGACGATGTTTACAAGAGTCTGGATGTGCTTTCCGGTGGTGAAAAAAGCCGGATTGCCCTTCTGCTTTTGCTTTTGAGTCCAAACAATCTTTTGATTCTGGACGAACCTACGAACCACCTGGATATGCATTCCAAGGACGTTTTGCTGGATGCCCTAAAGGATTTTGGTGGAACAGTTATTTTTGTAAGCCACGACAGGGGCTTTATTGAAGGCTTAAGCACAAGAGTTCTGGAACTGACTCCTGGGCGGGCAAGAAATTTTCCAGGAAATTATTCATATTACCTGGAGCGTCTTAAGACTGAGGAAGAAAATCCTGAACTGAGAGGTGAAGATTTTTCCGGGGCTTTAGCTTCTGCTGCTCAAGGAAAAAGTGGAAGTTCTGGAAGTACAGCTTCCGGGAAGCCTGGCAGTGGTGCTGCTTCAGCGGGGCTTGCTGCAAAGCAGTCTGCTTCTGGAGGGCTTTCCTGGGAAGAGCAGAAAAAACTTGATGCCGAAAAGCGAAAGGCAGAAAAGGAAGTAGCCCGCATTGAAAAAGCCATAAGCGAACTGGAGGAAGAGAAAAAAGCTCTGGAAGCAAAAATGGCTTTGCCGGAAGTCTATTCCAACGGTCAGAAGGCTAAGGAAGTTCAGCAGAAAATAGACGGACTGGAAGAAAAACTTCTTTCTTTAAGCGAAGAATGGGAAAAAGCCGCTCTTGTGCTGGAAGAATATAATTAGTGAAGAAAAAACTTTTTAGAAAGTAAAAAAGGCAAGGGCGTGGAGCGGCGGCCCGGCTGGCTTTGACAGACGGGACGGCCACTGGAGCGAGCGGAAGCGAGTGAAGAGGCTGACCGGAAGGGAACCGCGCAAGGCCCGACCCCGCACTTGAACTGCCTATGCAGGGCGAGGGCGGGGATGCCCCCAAAATAAAAATAAAATTTTTCGAGGTGTTGTATGAAAGTTCTGGTAATTGGTGGTGCAGGTTACATTGGAAGTCATGTTGTAAAGGCTTTGATGAAGGCAGGTCACAAGGTAACTGTTTTTGACAATCTTTCAAGCGGTCTCAGACAGAATTTATTTGCGGAAAACGACTTTATTTATGGAAATATTCTTTTAACTGAGGATCTGGAAGGGGCTTTTAGCCAGGGTTTTGATGCTTTTGTTCATCTTGCGGCATTTAAAGCGGCCGGTGAAAGTATGATAAAGCCGGAAAAATATTCTGTAAACAATATCACAGGAACTTTAAATATTATGAATGCGGCTGTGAAATACGGTTGCCATAATATGATTTTTTCTTCATCTGCGGCAGTTTTTGGTGAGCCGGAATATCTTCCAATGGACGAGGAGCATCCAAAAAAGCCTGTTAATTACTACGGCTTTACAAAATTGAAAATCGAAGAATTTATGGACTGGTACGACCAGCTTAAGGGCTTGAAATTTGCAGCCCTCCGCTATTTTAATGCGGCCGGTTATGACCCTGAGGGAGTGGTTTGCGGTCTTGAGCAGAAGCCGGAAAATCTTCTTCCAAGAATTATGGAAGCTGCCCTTGGAAAGAGAGAACTTAAGGTTTTTGGAACTGATTACGATACCCGGGACGGAACCTGTATTCGCGATTATGTTCACGTTACCGATCTTGCTGACGCTCATGTTCGCGCTCTGGAATACATTTCTAAAAATGGAAAGAGCATTAAGCTGAACCTGGGAACTGAAAAGGGAACAACTGTAAAGGAACTCCTTGATGCGGCAAGAAAAATTACCGGAAAGGCAATTCCTGCTGAGGATGTAGAGCGCCGGCCTGGAGATCCTGCCAGTCTTTATACCAGCAGCAAAAAAGCAAAGGAACTTTTAGGCTGGGAACCAAAGTACAGCGATGTAGATACTCTGGTGGAAACTACCTGGAAAGCCTACAATAAATAGAAGAAAGTCTTCTGCTGGAAAGTGGATAAGGCTGTTGAAGGCTGCATCTCTTGTGCCGGAGGTTCAGGAGATTTCGAAACAGCCCTGGAGTATTATTATGAGGGAAAATCAGATGAATCAGATAGAAAAAATCTCAACTTTTCTGGCTGGCCAGAAAGAAAAAATGGTGGAGCTTGAAAAACTTTTGACTTCAATTCCTGCTCTTGCACCGGAAAACGGCGGCGACGGGGAAGAAAAAAAAGCTGATGCTTTGGAAAAGTGGCTTAAAGACCAGGGATTTACCCATATACAACGCTTTGAAGCTCCTGATTCCAGAGTTTCTTCCGGAAAAAGGCCCAGCCTTGTGGTAACTATTTCCGGACAGTCAGATTCTGCAGTCTGGTCTATGGCTCATCTTGATGTTGTTCCTGTAGGTGATAAAGAGCTCTGGAATACAAATCCCTGGGAAGCGGTAGAAAAAGATGGAAAAATTTATGGCAGGGGTGTTGAGGATAACCAGCAGGGCCTGGTTTCTTCTGTTTTTGCCGCCCTTTACCTTTTGAAAAACCAGATAAAGCCAAGCCGCACGGTAAAACTTCTTTTTATGGCTGATGAAGAAGTGGGCTCAAAATATGGAATTATATGGCTTTTGAACAATACATCCCTTTTTAAGAAGGATGACCTGATTTTGATTCCAGATGGCGGCGACCCTAAGGGAGAAACAATCGAGGTTGCAGAAAAAAATATTCTATGGCTTAAATTTCACGTTTTAGGAAAGCAGGCTCACGGAAGCCGTCCTGACCAGGGAAATAATGCATGCCTTGCAGCAAGCGATTTGTCTCTGCGGATACATGCCCTGGAAAAAGTTTTTTCTGAAAGAAACAAGCTTTTTGAACCTGACTATACTACCATCCAGCCAACCATGCGCTTTTCCAATGTGGAGGGCGTGAATATCATTCCTGGTAAGGATACTTTCTGTGTGGACGCTCGTATTCTTCCCTGCTACAGCATAAACCAGATTCTGGCCGCTGTGGAAGAAAAATGTTCTGAAATTGAGGATGAATACAAGGTTCAGGTTTGTTATGAAGTATTGCAGTCTTCTGAAAGTCCTGCAACTGCAGTTGATGCACCTGTTGTAGAAAAATTGAAGGAAGCTCTTAAAAGCGTTCACGGAATTAAGGCAAGAACAATAGGAATTGGCGGGGGAACTGTTGGTGCTGAACTAAGGCGACTGGGTTATTCCTGTGCAGTATGGTCAACTCTGGACGAATGCGCTCACATGCCAAACGAATACTGCCTTATCGAAAATATGATAAAAGACGCGGAAACTCTGGCCTACTTTTTTTCCTAGCCGAAAAATGAGCCCTGCTTTTTGCGCAGATTCACTAAAAGAAAAGGGGCTGACCAAAAAGAAAAGTTTGCGGTGGTTGAGGTTCTCGTCCGAAGGCGCGAAGCAACCACCAGATATAGTGTAAATGTTCATTACTTCGCTTCGCTCCGTGCGCAAGCGGGCGACAGGCTCAATGACCGCAGTCACTAAACTTATTAGACAGCCCCCATTTGATTTTTTTAAACTTTAATTCTACCCTGACGCCGGCCCCTTTGCTATTGTTTCCAAAACCAGAAAAGCCCAGCGCCAGTTTTACCCAGTTATATTCAAAGAATACTTATCCGCCCAGGTAGGCGCTCTTGAGGGCTTCGTCGGCCAGTTTGTCGATTTCTTTTCCCTCTTTTCTGGCCTGGTCTAAGTCCAGACTGTGGGCAATTGTTCCTGTTTCAAGAATGTATGCCCGGTTTGCAATGGAAAGAGCCTTATAAGCGTTCTGTTCAACCAGAAGAATAGTGGTTCCATCTGCGTTAATTCTTTTTACGATTTCAAAAATCTCGTCTACCAGAATTGGAGAAAGACCCATTGAAGGTTCGTCCAGAAGAAGAAGTTTTGGCTGAGCCATAAGGGCTCGTCCCATTGCAAGCATCTGCTGTTCGCCGCCGCTCAGGGTTCCTGCATTCTGTCTGATTCTTTCTTTAAGGCGAGGAAAGAGCTCGAATACCTTTTCTGTGTCTGCTTTTATGCCCGCCTTATCATTTCTTAAGTAGGCACCCAGTTCAAGGTTTTCTCTTACAGTCAGGTTTGCAAAAATGCGCCTTCCTTCCGGAACCTGAATCAGGTGGTTCTTTACAATTTTATCAGCGCTCAGGTTTGTAATATCATTTCCTTCATAAATTACACTTCCGCTCTGTTTTTTTATCAGATTGGAAATTGAATGAAGGGTTGTAGTTTTTCCGGCTCCGTTTGAACCAATCAGGGTGATGATTTCTCCCTGGTTTACGTTAAAACTAATTCCTTTCAGGGCTTTTATAGCGCCGTAAGATACGCATAAATCTTTTACTTCTAGCATCATAATTTAAGCCTCCGAACCCAGGTAGGCTTTGATAACCTGAGGGTCTTTTTTGATTTCTTCTGGACTTCCCTTTGCAAGAATACGGCCATAGTTCAAAACCATAATTCTTTCGCAAATTCCCATAACCAGCTTCATGTCGTGTTCAATCAAGAGAATGGTCAGGTTAAATTCCCTGCGGATAAGGGCAATCATTTCCATAAGTTCTTTTGTTTCCTGTGGATTCATTCCGGCAGCTGGTTCATCCAGAAGCAAAAGTCGTGGTTTTGAGGCAAGGGCTCTTACAATTTCCAGCTTTCTCTGTTCACCATATGGAAGGTTCTTTGCCAGTTCGTTCTTTTTGATATCAATTTTAAAAAGTTCCAGGAGTTTTAATGCCTTTTCAGTCATCAGCTGTTCGTCACGGCGGAATTTTGGAGTTCTAAAAAGAACATCCAGTGGATTTGAAATTCTTGAATTGTGGAGGGCAATGCGCACATTGTCCAGAACGGTAAGGTTTCCAAAGAGGCGGATGTTCTGAAAGGTTCTTGCAATTCCCAGTTTGTTCAGTTTTGCAGGACCTGCCTTGTTGATGAGGTGAACTTTTCCATCTCTGTCCCAGAAAGTCATCTGACCGCTGGTTGGAGTATAAATTCCGCTTACCATATTGAACATTGTGGTTTTTCCGGCACCGTTTGGTCCTATGAGACCTACCAGTTCACCTTCTCTCAGTTCAAAAGAGGCTTCGCTTACGGCGCTCAATCCACCAAAAACAATTGAAATGTCTGAAGCCTGAAATACAAGTTTTTTTTCTTCACTCATTATTTTGCTCCTCTTTTGATTTTGAAGTTTTTAATTTTTCCAAGGAGAGTCTTAAAGCCGCCGGCTTTTACCCAGACAAAGAATTTGATAAAGGAAAGTTCCTTTGTTCCCAAAAGTCCCTGTGGCTTAAAGAGCATTACGATAATCAGAACAACCGGATAGAAAAGCAGTCTGTAATTCTGAAGGAAGCGGAGCCATTCCTGAAGGAAAGTGAGTACAAAGGCGCTCAAAATACTTCCTGTCATTGAACCCATTCCACCAAGAACAACAAAAATCAGGTAGTCAACGGATTTTGCAAAAGCGGCCTGATCCGGTTTGATAAAGCCTACATACATTACATACAAGGCTCCGCCGATTCCTGCAACAAAACTTGCCAGGACAAAGCCCAGCATTTTGTATTTAAATACCGGGATACCAGAAGATTTTGCAGCTATTTCGTCTTCCCTTACGGCAAGAATTGCCCGTCCATAGGAAGAGCGGATGATATTCTGAATGAAAACTACGATAAGAGTAAGCACTGTAAGAATGACCATAACGGCAATAGTTGGATCAAGGGTCAGTTTTGTAGGAAAGGTGATTCCGTTTGGTCCGCCGGTCAGACTTTTCATGTTTACAAGAACAACCCTGATGATTTCACCAAAGGCAAGTGTTACGATTGCAAGGTAGTCGCCTTCCAGTTTTAAGGTTGGAAATCCGATTAAAAATCCGAAGAAGGCGGTGATCAGGGCCGCAATGATAACTGAAATTGCAAGAGGTATGTGGCAGTTATTTGTAAGAAGAATTGTGGCGTATCCTCCCAGAGCCATAAAACCAGCCTGTCCCAAAGAAAGCTGACCGGTAATTCCGCTTATCAGGTTTACGCTGATTGCCATGATTGCGTAGATTCCACCCAAAGAAAGAATACCTGCGGAGTAGGCGTTCAAAACTCCTGCTGCAGTCAGCAGGGTAGGTACTGCAATCAAAAAGACTGCAACGCCGGCCAGAATAAGTGTATTTTGTAAAAACTTGTTTTTCATTTTTTTCTCCCTGTCTTGAATAAAAGTAATTTCTGACAGACTTAAACTTTTACAGTTTTTTTCTTTCCAAAAATTCCAGTAGGTTTTACTAAAAGAATTACGATAAGCAGGCTGTAGGAAATTGCGTCTGCAAACTGAGAGTTTATATAGCCCTTTGTAAGGGTTTCTACGATTCCCAGAAGAACACCACCAACCATGGCTCCTGGAACTGAACCGATTCCACCAAGAACTGCAGCAACAAAGGCTTTAAGACCAGGAATGTAGCCCAGCATTGGGTCTACCTGAGGATAAGCTGTGGCGTACAAAACACCGCCGGCACCAGCAAGCACCGCACCAATAAGGAAGGTGATGGCGATTATTCTGTTTACATTGATTCCCATGAGGGAGGAGGCCTGAAGGTCAAATGAAACGGCCTGCATTGCCTTTCCGGTTTTAGTTTTGTTTACGATAAAATTCAAAAGAACCATAAGAACAATGCTGGAAATGAAAACAATCAGCTGAAGGTTGGAAACAGAAAGTAAAGTTCCCTCTGCACCTTTGATGACTGAAAGATTTATAATTTTCATTGTAGGGAAAGGGCGTGGGTTTGGTCCAACGAATGGAAGTACACGCATGAAATTCTGGAGAATCAGTTCAACAGCGATTGCCGTAATAAGGGAATTAAGGCGAGGTGCATTTCTCAAAGGTCTGTAAGCCAGTCTTTCAATTGCAAGGGCAAGAAAACCGCACAAAACCATTGCAGAAACAAAAGCGCCCAGCAAACCTGGAATTGTAGGTCCTGCCGCCATAAGTACAAAATAGCCGGCATAAGCGCCCATCATCATAATGTCTCCGTGGGCAAAGTTTATCAATTTTACGATTCCATAGACCATTGTGTAGCCCAGTGCAATCAAGGCATAAATACTGCCAAGGGTGAGCCCGTTTACAAGCTGCTGAAGGAACATGGCACCAGTATTCATCTTTTCCTCCTGAGAAAAGCAGCTGTGCTGCTTTCTGATTTATCGAAAGCCAACCGAGTTTGCTTTGCAAACATCGCGTTAAAAAAATTGCGCAAGCAATTTTTAGGCTAACTTTTTTATTTAAGCCAGTTGACTGGCGGTTTTTGTAGTAAGAGAAAAATAACTTTTATCTTACTTCTATATTATTGTAAATAACTTATCTATTTTACTTTACTAAGGCTTTGTGTTCAAGATGTCCCCGGACAATGTTTCCCGGTCAATGTGGCTTCAGTCAATAACTCGTAAAAAGCGCTTAGATTTTTTTGACAAATCCGATTTATGGTGTACAATTTAGAAGAGGGATTGTTTAAAACATTGAATATTTTGGGCATATATGCACAGGTTTTCTTTTACTACTGCTAAGTTCATATCGTCGT
>JAILKG010000087.1 GCA_024693915.1 Treponema sp. | reverse complement strand
TGGAGCTCGGTTAAGCATTACCGGATGCTCGCGAACAACTTCGTCAAGAATGCTGAATACTTCCGGAGCCTCAGACTCAACAAGCATTTTTGCTTTCTTGATATTGAAAACGATGTCTTTATCAACAAGCTTTTTCATGATAAATGGCTTGAAAAGTTCCAGAGCCATTTTTGTTGGAAGACCACACTGCCAAAGCTTAAGTTCCGGACCTACAACGATTACAGAACGACCGGAATAGTCTACACGCTTACCAAGAAGGTTCTGGCGGAAACGTCCCTGCTTACCTTTGAGCATATCAGAGATTGATTTAAGAGGTCTGTTTGAAGCTCCCTTAACTACTCTCTTTCTCTTTGAGTTATCAAAAAGTGCATCTACTGCTTCCTGGAGCATTCGCTTTTCATTGCGGATAATGATATCCGGAGCAAGAAGCCCCTGAAGTCGTTTGAGACGATTGTTTCTGTTGATAACACGGCGGTACAAGTCGTTCAAGTCAGAAGTTGCAAAACGACCACCATCCAGCTGTACCATTGGACGAAGCTCTGGTGGAATTACAGGAATTACGTCCAGAATCATCCAGCTTGCCTTGTTTCCTGAAGAACGGAAATTTTCAACAATTTCAATTCTCTTAAGAAGGCGCTTATCAGTTTTTGCACCTTTTTCAATCATCTTTGCGCGTAGTTCAGCTGCAAGAGCATCAAGATCTGTCTGATCAAGAAGTGTCTTGATAGCTTCGGCACCCATATCTGCAGTGAAAGTTTCACCGTAGCGTTCGCGCATTTCGATGTATTCATCTTCTGTAAGAAGCTGTTTTGGTTTAAGTTCAGTGTCGCCCGGATCAATTACGATATATTTTTCGTAATAAAGAACTGAACGGAGAGCTGCAACCTGAAGATCAAGCAAAAGTCCCATTCGGCTTGGAACAGAGCGATAATACCAGATGTGGCTTACAGGAGCAGCAAGCTCAATGTGACCTGTACGTTCACGGCGTACTTTAAAGTGAGTAACTTCTACACCACAGCGATCACAAATAACACCCTTATAGCGGATTGATTTAAATTTTCCACAGCAACATTCCCACTCTTTTGTGGTACCGAAAATCTTTTCACAGAAAAGACCGTCTTTCTCCGGACGAAGAGTACGATAGTTGATGGTTTCCGGCTTCTTTACTTCACCGTAAGACCAGGCACGAATAGTGTCTGGAGAAGCCAGTTTTATTTTAAGACTTGAAAAATCCTGAATATCACGCATTTGTGTTCTCCTTATCAAAACCAGATGCTGCTTTGTCAATCAGTTCCTGATCACGTTCTGTAAGGGCAATCTGTTTTCCCTTGTCATCATAGATAGTGAAATCAAGACCCAATCCACGGAGTTCCTGTACCATTACGTTGAATGCTTCTGGAACACCCACCGGTGAAGTAGGATCACCCTTTACGATAGATTCGTAAATCTTTGAACGACCGTTCATATCATCGGATTTGATTGTCATCATTTCCTGAAGAGTATTTGCGGCACCGTAAGCTTCAAGAGCCCAAACTTCCATTTCTCCAAGACGCTGACCACCGAACTGAGCCTTACCACCAAGTGGCTGCTGAGTAACGAGTGAGTATGGTCCTGTTGAACGGGCATGCATCTTATCATCAACAAGGTGATGAAGCTTCATAAAGTAGATTACACCTACGAAAATAGGGTTTACAAATGGTTCACCGGTTCTACCATCGTGAACAATCTGTTTTGCATCGCTTGCAAGACCTGCTTCAGCAAGTTTTGCGGCAATCTGCTCCTGACTAGGTGACTGGAATACTGGAGATTCAAAGAACTGGTTCAGGTAGCGGCCTGCTACACCAAGTTCAGATTCCATAATCTGACCAATATTCATTCGTGAAGGTACACCAAGTGGGTTCAAACAAACGTCAAGAGGAGTGCCGTCTTCAAGATAAGGCATATCTTCAATAGGAAGAATACGTGCTACGACACCCTTGTTTCCGTGTCGTCCGGCCATCTTATCACCTTCGCGAAGCTTTCGCTTGTTAGCAATAATTACCTTTACAATTTCAGTTACACCAGGACTCAGCTGTTCGTCACCTTCAATGCGGCTCATTCGCTGAACGTCGATTACAACACCTTCTACTCCGTGTGGAACATGAAGTGAAGAATCTCGAACTTCTTTTGCCTTTTCACCGAAGATTGAGTTCAAAAGTTTGAATTCTGGAGTTGTTTCTGTTTCAGATTTTGGTGTTACTTTTCCTACAAGGATATCTCCTGAACGAACTTTAGCACCGATTCTGATGATACCTTCTGAATCAAGGTTATCCAGAGCTTTTTCAGCAGTGTTTGGAATATCGCGGGTAATGCGCTCGTATCCAAGCTTTGTCTCACGAACTTCAGTCTGGAATTCTTTGATATGAATAGTTGTATACATATCTTCGCGAACTACGCGCTGAGAGATAAGAACAGCGTCCTCATAGTTGTATCCGTTCCACGGAACGAAACCTACAAGAATATTGCGTCCCAGAGCAAGTTCTCCATTGAAAGTCGCAGGACCGTCGGCAAGTACATCGCCTTTTTTAACGTGCTGTCCAACTTCAACGATAGGTCTGTTGTGGCTCCATGTATCGTTGTTAGTTCTCTGATATTTAAGAAGCTTGTATTCGTTTACATCTCCAGCACCTGGATCTGTTGGCTTTACCTTGATGAGTTCACTTGAAACATATGTTACATCACCTTCGTATTTTGCCTTAACCAGAACACCTGAGTCATAAGCTGTTTTTCTTTCCATACCTGTTCCAACATAAGGTGGCTCAGGGAAAAGAAGAGGAACTGCCTGACGCTGCATGTTACAACCCATGAGCGCACGGTTAGCATCGTCATGCTCAAGGAATGGAATCAAAGATGCAGAAACAGAGATTACCTGACGAGGAGAAACGTCGATATACTGAATATCTTTTACATTTCTTGTTGTATAGTCACCACGGTGGCGGCAAGAAATCATTTCAGAAGGGAATGTTCCGTCCTCTTTGATACCTTCAACCAGCTGACCAACGGTATATTTATCTTCATCCATTGCTGAAAGATACTCAACTTCGTTTGTTGCCTTTCCGTCAACTACCTTGCGGTATGGTGCTTCAAGGAATCCGTAGTCGTTTATCCGAGTATACATAGCAAGAGAAACGATCAAACCGATGTTTGGACCTTCAGGAGTTTCAATTGGACACATGCGTCCGTAATGAGTGTAGTGAACGTCTCGAACTTCGAATCCGGCACGGTCACGGCTAAGACCACCAGGTCCCAAAGCGTTAAGACGGCGCTTATGAGTAAGTTCAGAAAGAGGGTTTACCTGATCCATGAACTGAGAAAGCTGGCTTGAACCGTAGAATTCGCGGATAGCAGCAACAATAGGCTTAATAGAAATAAGTTCCTGAGGTTTCATTGTCTCAGTTTCTTTAAGACCCATTCGTTCCTTAACGATGCGTTCCATTCTGCTGAAAGCAGTTTTAAGAGAATTAGTAAGAAGTTCTCCTACGCAGCGGATACGGCGGTTACCAAGATGGTCGATATCGTCAAACTGATCTTCACCAATATAAACCTTGATGAGGATTTTCATTGTGTTGATGATATCTTCTTTAATCAAAGTAAAGCTGTCAACTTTGTCTGTATATTCAAATTTTTTGTTAAGCTTATAGCGTCCTACACGGCCCAGGTCATAACGTCTTTCACTGAAGAACATAGAAGTCAAATCTTTTTCAGCAGCTTCAACAGTGATTGGTTCACCAGGCATAAGAATAGAATAAACAGCAGCAAGTGCATCTTCTTTTGTTGGTTCCATATCTACAGAACCTTCCTTTACAAAGCGCACTTCTTCTCTTTCAAAACAGTTGATGATAATCTGAGAATCCAGAGATTCGTTTTTTTCTTCCTTATCGTTAGGATTTTTCTTTGTGCTGAACTTGATTACGCTAATCTGATCAATTTTGTTAGCAACAAGTTCATCAATATCATGAGGATGAAGGCGAACACCTGCATTAAAGAGACGTTTTTCTTCTCCATCTTCATCTTTAATTGTAATTGCGCTGGCAAGTACTCTGTCAATTAAAGCTTCTCTTGCTTCGATAGAATCAACTACTTTTACTTCTTCAGTACTGTAGAAGCAGCGGATGATTTCTTCACGAGTATTGTAGCCAAGAGCACGAAGGAAGATAGTTCCTAAAATTTTCTTTTTGCGGTCGATTTTAGCAAAAATTAACTCTTTTTTCTGGTCAATTTCAAATTCAAGCCATGAACCACGATAAGGAATAATACGGCTTGAATAAACGCCTTTATCATGCTGGAAAATAACTCCAGGAGAACGGTGAATCTGAGAAACAACTACGCGTTCTGCACCGTTGATGATAAAGGTACCTCTTTCTGTCATAAGAGGGATATCACCCATGTAAATATCTTTCTGAAGAATCTGACCTGTCTGAAGGAAGTTCAAGTCGATACGGGCTTTAAGAGGAACAGCATAAGTCAAGCCTTTCTGTTTGCATTCGAGTTCAGAATATTTAATTCCAGGATAGTCAAGTTCGTAATATTCGAACTCAAGCGACAAGTCACCATTTGGGCTTTCAATTGGGAATGTTGAAGTAAATACTTCCTGTAATCCCTGATTCAAGAGTGGTTCGCCTCTCTTAAGGCGTTCTGCCTGAAGGAAGCTTTCATAAGAAGAAGTCTGAATACCAATCAGATCCGGTACTTCCATAAAGTTCTGGATGTCTTTACCGATATACTGACGGTTGATTGTTCGTGTCTTTGCGAACATCATTTCCCCCTGTGTATATAATTCAGGATGAATCCGCTACATGCTAGAAACTCTGCACAGCACGGAAACTCTGATTGTCTTAAGGGAATTAAGACGAATTTACAAAATAATTTAAAAGAACAAAAACTTTTTTAAACGGCAAAAACTGCAGAGTGCAAGACAGCTGCCTAACACCCTGCAGTTTATATCAAATCAACATTAAATTGACTTATTTCTTTGAAGCTTTTCCACCAGCTTCTGTTACTTTAGCAATGATTGCATCTGCATCAGCTTTGCTTACGCCCTCTTTAAGAGGTTTTGGAGCGCCTTCAACCAAAGCTTTTGATTCACCAAGACCAAGACCTGTGATTTCACGAACAGCCTTGATAACGTTGATTTTCTTTGCAGCGTCGAAGCTGTCAAGAGTTACAGTGAATTCAGTCTGTTCTTCAGCTGCTGCACCTGCACCTGCTGCTGGAGCTGCTGCAACTGCTACTGCTGCTGTTACACCGAATTTTTCTTCCATTGCTTTTACGAGTTCTGAACATTCAAGAACTGTCATGCTGGAAATTGCATCAAGAATCTGATCTGTTGTTAATGCTGCCATATTGTCTTCCTCACAAATATGTAAAAATATATTTTCACCTTAAAGGTGTTGCAGTGACTGATTCATACGAACCGCTCTGCAAATCTTACACGGACAGTCGACAGCTATTGAAGCCTGACCGTGTTTATTGATTAAAAAATCAATTACTCAGCTGCTGGAGCTGGAGTTTCTGCAGCAGGAGCTGCCTCTGCTGCTGGAGCAGGAGTGGCACCACCCTCTGCTTCTTTCTTTTCTGCGTATGCCTTGATAGTAGCGGCGAGCTGGCGAGCTGGACCGTTGATAGCAGACATAAGCATTGCGATAAGTTCTTTCTTTCCAGGAACTTTTGAGTAAGCTTCGATCTTTGCAGCATCGAGAACTTCTTTTTCTACAAGAGCACCTTTTACAGTAAGAACAGGATTATCTTTTGCAAAATCGAAAAGAGTTTTTGCAACAACGTTAGAATCTTCTTTTGTCATTGCAACAACTGTTGGACCTTTAAGATAGTCTTTTACGTTTTCGATTTTCATATCTTCAAATGCGATACGAGCAAAGTTGTTTTTTACAACTTTAAGTACAGCATTCTGTTCGCGGAGCTTTTTGCGCAGATTTGTAATCTGTTCAACAGTCATTCCACGATAGTCAGCGAAGATGAAGTCATTGTATTCAGCAAATGTTTTCTTTGCTTCTTCAATAGCAGCTGTTTTTGCAGCCTGAACTTTATGAGCCATCATTGCCATAATTATTCACCCTCCTTCATGTCAACCCATACGCCTGGTCCCATTGTAGAGCTGAGTGAAACAGACTGAATGAAATTAGAAGTAACTCCATTAGGAGCTTTCTTTCCAACTTCTGAAATAAGGGTATTTACGTTTTCTGCAACTTTTGCAGCGTCCATAGAACTCTTACCAACAGCAATGTGAATTACTCCACCTTTGTCAGCACGATATTCTGTACGACCTTTCTTAAGTTCATTGATTGCACTTACGATGTCAGCAGTTACAGTTCCAGTTTTTGGGTTAGGCATAAGACCTTTGCGTCCCAATACCATACCAAGACGACCTACATCTTTCATCATATCAGGAGTTGCTACAGCTACATCGAAGTCAAGCCAGCCTCCCTTTACTTTTTCGATATATTCGTCTGAACCTGCATATGCAGCACCTGCATCCAAAGCTTCCTGTACACGGCCAGGCTGGCAGAATACCAAAACCTTCTTTTCACCGCGGAACTGGTTAGGGAAAACAAGTGTGTCACGTACTGATGTAGATTTATCAAGTTTAAGTGCAATGTGAGCTTCAACAGTTTCATCGAAGTTAGCAAGCTTCATGTCTTTTACCATGTTGCATGCATTTTCTACACTGTACTTTTTTGTCAAATCATATTTTGCAGCGGATGCGCGATATTTCTTTCCATGTTTCATATTAGTGCTCCACCTCTACACCCATACTGCGTGCAGTACCGGCAATAATTTTCTTTGCTGCCTCAAGATCGTTAGCATTAACGTCTGGCATTTTTGTTTTTGCGATTTCCTCAAGATCTTTCTTTGAAAGAGTTCCAACCTTGTCGCGAAGAGGATTACCAGAACCCTTTTCCAACTTCATAGCCTTCTTAATAAGAACGGCTGCAGGAGGAGTCTTAAGAATGAATGTGTAGGATTTGTCCGAATAAACAGTAAGAACAACAGGAATGATAAGTCCTCTTTCCATGCTCTTAGTTCTGTCGTTGAATTCCTGGACAAACTTTGGTGCAGATACACCATGAGGTCCAAGAGCTGGTCCAATTGGTGGAGCCGGTGTTGCAGCTCCTGCTGGACACTGTAACTTAATTACGGCTGTTACCTTTTTTGTTGCCATTTTGATTCTCCTAAATTGGTGTGAGCCTCCCTAAGGGATTGCTCTAACGAAGTGCCTATGTCCAACGGACCTGCACTTCTCCCAAAAACAGGTAATGCCCGCACTGGCATGCGAGCACCTGAATTGATTTTAATTTTAAGCTTTTTCTACCTGATTGAGATTAACCTCAACCGGTGTTGCTCGACCGAAAATCTGAACATTAACGATGAGCTTATCTTTTTCAGCATTAACTTCTTCAATATTTCCGCTAAATCCTTTGAAGGCTCCGTCAGTAATTTTTACGAAATCACCGATATTGCAGTTTGTCTTAACTTTAACAACCTTTTCGCCTTTAATATCACCGGTTTTCATCAGAAGATTTTTTGCTTCTGCTGAAGAAATTGGTCTAGGTCTTTCATTAGGGTTTGTTCCAACAAAACCACCTACACCCTGAATTCTTCTCAATGTTGAACATGTAGCCTTCCAGCCGATTTCTGGAAGATCCATTTCAACCATAATATAGCCTGGCAGGAATTTGTCTTTTCTTGTTTTTGTTTTTCCGTCTTTTACTTCAACAATCTCTTCAACAGGAACTTTTACGTCAGTAATGATTGAAGGGTCAAGTTCACCTTTTTCAAGCTGAGCTCTGATTGTTCTTTCAATTTTACCTTCATAACCGGTAAAAGACATTAAAATATACCAACTCTTTGCCATATAGCCCTTCTGTTATTTCATTATTGCGCGGAATGCTTCTGTGAAACCAAAGTCCAACAGACCAAGAACTATTGCAATTATAACAGTGGAGATAATTACTACTTTAACAGACGAAACAACATCTGCACGTGACGGCCAGACAACTTTTTTAAGTTCTGCTCTGCTTTCTCTAAAAAACTGACCAAGCTTTGCCATATGTCCTCCATAAAATAAAACCGACAAACAAGTTGCCGGCTTTTCAATAAATCAGGGCAGGCAGGATTTGAACCCACGACAGGCGGTTTTGGAGACCGCTGCTCTACCAGCTGAACTACTGCCCTATATATTTACTGCCTTTTCAGACAGAAGATATACAATTTTTTTATTAAGGCTTATTTTGCCTTTGTTTCTTTATGCATTGCGTGTTTGCGACAGAAAGGACAATATTTGCTCAACTCAAGCTTACCAGTAATGTTCTTACGGTTCTTGTAAGTTGTATAATTCTTTCTTTTGCATTCTGTGCACTGAAGAGCGATGATTTCTACTGCTCCCTTTTTCTTGCTTGCCATTTCTATACTCCTAAAAGATTTGCTTAATTTGCTAAAGCCCCCGTGCGGGCTTGAACCGCAGACCTCAGCCTTACCATGGCTGCGCTCTACCAGCTGAGCTACAAGGGCATAACTCGCATTCACTCATAGCAACGCGTTTTGAAAATATAACTAACTGAAGGATTTATGTCAATAACCGATAAAAGAATTTTCACAAAAATTACATAAATTTTTCGTTTAAAGCAAGTGCCGGATTTAAAAGAGAAAATAAAAATTGGCGTAAGCGAGGTTGCGACACAAAAAGCACTCAGCCACCGCGAAGCGGTACTGCCGCTTTTTGCTGGCGCGTTCTCGCTGAGAGCCAATTTTGCTATTCTATTTTTTGTAAATCCGGCATTTTCTTTACCTATGACTTATATAGAGTTTTATTTCTTTTTGTGATAGTATCAATGCACTATCTTAAATTCGAGGTTTGTTATGAATATAGATATGCTTATTGACGGAATCCTTGACTCCTATGACCGGTACGGCGGAATCAACAGAAGTGGATCCGAAAATTTTCCAAACAGGCAGAATGTAATTTCAGTTCTTCAGGATTTACAGTGCCTCATCTTCCCTGGCTTCAGGGTAGACGAAGAAATCAATTCTTCAAACCTCAGGTACATAACCGGCGCCAGGGTAAACAATGTAATTGCCCTTTTAACAAAGGAAATTCAAAAGGCTCTGGTTTACGAAGTATCAAAAAAGAATGAAAAAGCCTACGAAGACCAAAAGCAGATTGAAGCTGCAAACAATAATATAGAAAGTTCTCACTGCTTTAAACTGGCAGAAGAAACCAGCATTGCAATGGTAGAAGAGCTTCCTGAAATCAAAAGAAAAATTACCCTGGATGTTGAAGCCGGATTTAAAGGCGACCCTGCAGCAAAAAGCATTGAAGAAGTAATCATTTCCTACCCTGCAATTGAAGCAATCCTTGTTTACAGAATCGCTCATTTCCTTCACAAAAACGGAGTTCCGGTAATTCCAAGAATGATGAGCGAATATATTCACGGCAAAACCGGCATTGACATCAATCCGGGAGCAATAATCGGAGAATCCTTCTTTATTGACCACGGAACAGGCGTTGTAATCGGGGAATCCACAATAATCGGAAACAATGTAAAACTCTATCAGGGTGTAACGCTGGGAGCTCTCAGCGTAAAAAAAGAACTGATGAACAAAAAAAGACACCCTACAATAGAAGATGATGTAACAATTTACGCAAATGCAACAATTCTGGGTGGACAAACAACAATCGGAAGAGGAAGCGTAATCGGTGGTAACACCTGGGTTACAAAATCTATTCCGGCAGGAACAACCTATACAAACACCTGCAATTAGTATCTATAAATAGAAGTTATTAATTGCCTACAAATCTATATTTTGGTATATTTAGGTTATGAACGAGAAAATTGACATTTGCCCTTGCGGTTCAGGAAAAAAATACAGCGAATGCTGCGAACCGATCATCAAAGGAAGCATCAAAGCTCCTACTGCAGAAAGCCTTATGAGAGCACGCTATTCAGCTTACGTTGCTCACGAAATTGATTTCATCATCAACTCTTGCGAAGAAGGCGAAGGAATTGCTGACATCGACAAAAAAGCAACAGAAGACTGGAGCCGTGAATCAACATGGCACGGCCTTACAATTCTCAGAACTGAAAAAGGCGGAGAAGGAGACGACGAAGGTCTTGTAGAATTCACCGCAGATTATACTCTGAAACAGATGCACGACGTTCACCACGAAATTGCCGGCTTTAAGAAAATTAACGGCGAATGGAAATACGTTGCTGGAAACATCATCACAACAACTGTAAAACGCGAGGGTGAAAAAATCGGCCGCAACGACCCATGCCCTTGCGGAAGCGGAAAGAAATATAAAAAATGTTGCGGACGATAGAAAGCAACATTTTTGGTAAATTATTGCGACCTACGGGAGCAATTACCTTGCTGTGGTCGCTAGGCCAAAGCGCTTCTCGTAAATTATTGCGACCTACGGGAGCAATTACCTTGCTGCGGACGATAGAAAGCAACATTATTGGTAAATTATTGCGACCTACGGGAGCAATTACCTTGCTGCGGTAGATAGGAAAACTATGCCAGTAAAAACCATAACGGGATTTCACGCAATTGAAGAACGAGTTTTAAAAGCCTCAAAAGACCAGAAAACCGGAAACATGCAGATTTTCTGGTCAAAAGCAGGTCCTCGTGTAAAAAAAATCCTTGCAGCCGCAAAAGAAGCCGGCATAAGCTGTTTTCAGGAAAGCGACAAGACCCTGGACCAGAGAGCATCTGTTTTAAGCGAAGAAAACAGAGACCACAGGGGAATAATTCTTGTGGTAGAAGAAGAAGGTGGAAGAAAATCAAATATCATTGATTTTGATGCCTGGCTCAACTCTTCCAGAGCAAAAAGCGAAAAGGAAAGACAGACAGTTTTAGTGCTGGATTCGGTAACTGACCCACACAATGTAGGGGCCATTATCAGGAGCGCCGACCAGTTTGGAGCCAGCCTTGTGATTATTCCTGACCACAGGGGAACAAAGGACATAGAAAACAATGAAGTGATTGCCCGAAGCAGCGCCGGCTCAGTTGCCTGGGTGCCTGTAGCACAGGTGACAAACCTGGTAAGAACCGTTCAGCTTTTAAAAGACGAAGGTTTCTGGGTTTACGGAGCAGACGCTGGCGGCGAATCCATTGAAAAATTTTCATTCACTCCAAAATCTGTAATTATAATGGGAAACGAAGGAAGCGGTATTGCAAAACTTTTGAGCGAGCAGTGCGACAGCATAATTTCAATTCCAACCATGGGTAAAATTGACAGTCTGAACGTTTCTGTTGCAGCAGGCGTTTTGCTCTACGAAGTTTACAGACAGTCACTAAAATAGCTTTATCTCAAAGTAAAATTTGTCAATCCGGATCCATAGCCATATAAGACAAAACTTCCAAAAGATTCCTCTTATTCAATTAAATTTTAGACACATTTAAGAATTTTCTGTTATAATAGAATTTATGGATTTAAAATACGTTTTAATTGTAGAAGACTCAAAAAGGCTGAATGATTTTATTGCAGCTACGCTAAAAAAGAACAACTATCAGGTTGAACAGGCATTAAACGGAAAAGAAGCCTATGAAGCCTTAAAAAACTCATCATTTGATGCCGTAATTCTGGATCTGAAACTTGGCGATACAAACGGAATGTCCATACTTAAAACAATCAGAATTCAGAACAAAACCCTGCCGGTAATGATAATTTCTTCACTGAGCGACGATGAAACAAAAATAGAAGGCTTTAGAATCGGCTGCGACGACTACCTTACAAAACCTTTTATGTCCAACGAAATGCTTATCAGAATAAGAAGAATGATAGAAAGGAACGAACAGCTCCATGTGCCACAGACTCCGGTTCAGGAATTTTTAACTTCCGGTCCTTTCACCGTAAATATTGCAGCCCAGTCAGTGAGCAAAAACGGAATTGAAATTCCAATGAGAAAAAAATATTTTGACATTCTGGTATACCTGATGAGAAATCCAAATGTTGCCATTCCCTATAGAACCCTCTACGAAAATGTGTGGGGAAGCACAAATATCGAAGCAACAGCTTTGGAAAGCAACCTTTACGTAAATATCAACAGTTTAAGAAAAATAATTGAAGACGATGCTTCAAATCCAAGCTACATTCAGTCTGTACGCCACGTAGGCTACCTTTTTAACCCGGGAAATACAGAGTAAAGCAGGCGCCGCCTTCCTGAGCATCTGAATATTCAAGCTTAATTCCATTCAGTTTGGCCAGTTCATTGGCAACATAAAGACCAAGGCCCACTGAGGAAGGCTTGTTCTTTTCTCCACTCTGAGAAGCTTCAAAACGGCTGAAAAGCATAGGAATCTTATTTGAAGGAACCCCCTCCCCTTCGTCAGAAACGCTTAAAACCAGCTTTTGATCCTGAAGGAATATTTTTACCCAGACCTTTCCCTCTTCCGGGGAATACTTTATGGCATTATCCACAAGATTGGTAATTATTCCACGGAGAGCCTGACGGTTAGCCTTTATCTGAGGCAGAATGTCTGGAATCTGCCAGTCAATCTGAACATTCTTGGAAGCAGCCCTGCTTTCCATTGCAGGCCGGATAAGGTCTATCACATCTTCTACAAAAAGTTTTTCCTGAACATTTACATAGCGGCCGTCTGAAAGGCGGAAGGAAATCAAAACATTCTGAATAATTCCATTAATCTCGTTTACACTATCTTTGATATCAATAAAAATTTCTTTCTGCTCAGCTGTCATTGAATTTTCAAAATTGCTGAAATCATCAAGGCGGTTCAAAAGCAGAGTAAGAGGAGTATTTACATTGTGAGTTACAAAATAGAGGAAAGTAGATTTTTCATTTTCCTGACGGCTTAGTTCCTGATTATGAAGGAAGATTCGCTTTAACTGCAGAAGAGAATAACAGCGGCTTACAAGCTCTGATGAATCAAAAGGTCGGATGATAAAATCGTTCACTCCAACAGAATAACCCCGACGGACAAGATAGTTGGCGTAATAATTTATTACCATAAGAATAGGGAACTGGAAAACATTGTATTTTTCCCTGATTTTTCGGCAGAGTTCAAAAACTTCTTCTCCATCTGTTGCAGGATTTATCACCAGCATCTGGTAGTCACCGCTTTCAATTCCACCGGCAATTTCCTGATAATTAGAAACAGAAACACAGAAAAAGCCGTCTCCATTCAGAATGATTTTTTCAGAAAGGATAACATCGGCATCAGAACCGTAAATACAGAGAGTCTGATCACTGAAATCGCCGGCCAGATCTGACCCCTGCAAAATTTCCAGTTCTTTGTGGGAAAAACGCTGCCCCTCTTCCTGATAAGAAAGCTCAATACCTAAAATTTTCTTTATTTCAAGAACGTAATCTTTGATAACCGTAGCATAGGAAATCATTTTTCCCAAATCCGTGGTTCCTTCAGCCATATTGGAAATTGTCTGAATAATTTCCAGAGGCTGCTGAATTTTATCCCGAACCTTTATAAGCATCTGGGGAGGAACTGATTTTGCCCTGAGAAGATTTTTGAAGGAAATTTTACTTGTAAGAGTAAAATATGAAAGAATTTCTTCCTGTTCACTTATCTGAGTGAGGTTGCAGCTGCGGATAATAAAAATTCCGTAGGTCATCAGGGACAAAAACCAGGAAAGAAGAGAAACGTGTTCAAAAAAGATTCGCATATTCAGGAAGGAACCAAAAATTTTTATTCCCTGAAATAAAAGCCAGGGCAAAAATGAAAGAACTGTGGTCTGATAGTTAAGATTTCTGAAATGATTGTTGTAGTGGCGCACACAGTCCAGAAGAAGAATTATAATTCCAATTATGAAGGAAACCTCAAAAGCCTTTATCAGATATTTTTTTCCAAGCCAGAAGGAAGTTCCATCAAAAATAGGATGAATCAGGCCGGTTGTAAAAAGATAAATTATTACAACTACAATTGAAGCCAGTCCTGCAATAAGAAGAAAGCGGTTTTCCAAAATGAAAAAATAAAAAACCAGGCTGATTGAACAGAAGGCTGTAAGAACAACTAAAGCCCAGAGAAAAAACTGTTCCTTAATTCCCTGGGAAAAAAAATCACCCTCGTCCAGAACGATAGGACTTAAGCCAATTACATCTCCGTTACTCAGTTCCAGGAAAACAGACTTTCTTTCCCCAGGCAGAAGATTTACCTTATATACCGGCCGGTTAAAGCTGTCAAAACGTCTTTCTACCTGAATAACCTGAAAGCCCCGGAATTCCATACAGGAAGAATAGGCATTTACATCCTGATTAACGATATAGTAGGAATGAGGTCTGTGACTCTTGTTTTCTATAATTATTTTTGAATAGGCATAAGCCTTGGAAATGCTCTGACGAAAGGAAGAAAACTCGTTCCATTCCAGCAGTTCTGAATTAAGTTCCGTGGTAGAAACAATTCTGTCGCTTTCCAGCCACCAGCTTTCGGTAACTACGCCTTCATGCCTTACATAAGGAATATAAGTACAGTGAAAAAAAATCAGAAAAAGGAGTTCTACAGCCACACAGGCAACAAGAGGTAAATTCTTTTTATTCACAAAGAACCTCCGGGAGATTGAATATCAAAAATGCCGGCTTTTGCAATAGAAAAGAAAAAACGGCGTAGAGAAAATTACATATTGAGGAATGATTTTTGCATTTATCAAGTATTGTCACAATCACTGAAACTGCTCCTGTAAAAATGCGCCGGTTAGGGTATCCCTCTTTTTTTTAAGGGATGCGTGAAGCAGAAAAGTTTCTATAACCAGAACAACAATAAGAAAAACAATGACATAAAGCATCAGCTCCCTCTGAATATTTTTAGGAGTAGCAACACTGAGAGGAAGATTATACTTTTTGCAGATTTTAGAAAGTTCCCCGTTATTTATCATGTCTACCAGAGCATTATTCAGTTCTTCCCATTCTTTTTTATGCTCTGTTTTAAATGCAAAGCGGTAAGAAATTTCAAAAAGTGGCCGGGAAACATAAAGTTCATCCCTAAAATCCATAAGATCTATAATTACCTGAGCCAGTTTCTGGGGCATAAAAATAAGGTCTGCTTTTCCGTCTACAATTTTCTGAAAGGCAGATGACCCCAGAAGGTTATCATCATCAAAACGGGAAAGCCCCAGTTCCCTGCACCACTCTCCGCTGATAATATCAGACTTGAAGGTAGCATAGGTTTTATTCTGAATATCGTTTTGAAGTTCCAGGCGGTCATCAATTCTTGAAATCATAACACAATAATCATAAATTACAGGAATGGTAAAAAGATAATCGTTTCCCGGATTTTCCTCCAGAATCATATAAGGCTCTTTATTGTTTAAAACGAAAGTGTTGATTTTTTTTGTCTGAAAGGAAAGGGCATAAAAATCAGGAGCAATTCCAGTTCTTTCAATCAGAGCATCGTTTACTTCATCGTGATAGGCAAAAACTCTCTTAAAAGTATCTATCTTGTGGATACCAACTTCTTCCGCCTGGGATTCAATAAGACGAACCCTTTCCCTGGTTAAATCATCAGAAAAAAGTGAAAAATGAGGAAGAATAGAAAATATAAAAAGCGTCAAAAACAAACTTTTCTTTGACATCCAAAAAGCTCCTTTCCCTTCCTGCAGGACTAAACCATCTCTCCGGAAAGGAAATCCTCCTGCCCGTAGTATTCATGAATTCTGCTTACAATCGGAATATTCTGGGCGTAGATTTTTTCCACAACCAGATCCACGAATATAGAAATATCAGACTCCTTTCTTTCCGGAAAAAGAGAAAGGAAAACGCCGCTGCCTTTATAGGCAGAAATGACATTAGAATTGAGATTTTCTTTAATTATGTCAGCGGCCGTTCGGGTTTCAAAAACATCCCCCTTATCCTGAATGATAAAAAAAGCCACGGAAAAAATTCTTGAAAAACTCTGATATTTTGAAATTTCATTCTGGATTCGTGATTTTAAATAATCGGCCGTAAAAAGACCTGTAACAGGTTCTGTAATACTCTGCTGAACGGCAAGAGCCTTTTCACTGGCAATCTCCCGGCATTCAAGAATTCCCGGGCGTTTTTTTCTTACCAGCGTCTGGTTTATAGAATGCATTGTCTTCCAGTATTTGGAAATAAGAAGAATATTAAGAAAAACCAGAAACAAGATAATAGATACTTCCCAAATTACAACCCGGTCAACCTTATATTTTGGATGAAAAAAGGCTGATTTTCTTAAAAAGCCTGAGCTCTGAGCGAGACTTTCAATTGTTCCGCTCATGGCAAGCTTTAAAATTTCATCATTTATAACATGGATATTCTGCGTTTCTTCCATTGGAAAAACAAAGGCAAAATCAACAGAAAAGCCATTATCCAGGCTGGAAAGGGAATAATAGGGCACAGTAGGAAGAAGGAAATCCCTGGTTGGTGTAAATTCTGAATAATAATTGATATCAAAATAGTGCTTAAAAAGAGTTCCGTCTTTGGAAGATTTCAAGCTTACGATATAACCCAGGGGATAAAAATAACTGTCTCTTTCAAGAAGGGTTGCAATGGATTTGTGAAAGTTTTTTGTATTCAGAAAAAAAGAAACCACCTGATTATCCAAAAGTCCCATAGACTCATTTGAAAAAAGGACCTTGGGAAAAAAGAAGAACAGTAGAAAAATAAAGGGAATCAAGGGAGACTTACGTTTCATATGTGCGGAAAAATTATAACATATAACGAAGATTCTAAAAAGTTTTTTTTGAAGGTAATTTTTTACGCGAAAAAGATTCCTTTTACAAAAATTTCAATTCCAATCAAAATCAGAATTATTCCGCCAAAAAGTTCTGCCCGAAGATTTTTTATAGTCTTTACCTTTTTTCCAAGAAAAAAACCAAAAAAGCAGACTAGAAAAGTAACAGCTGCAATTATCAGAGAGCAGATTAAAGCCATATGAAAATTGTAGTCAACAATCGTAAAACCAACAGAAAGAGCATCCAGGGAAGTTGCCAGCCCCTGAAAAAGAAGTGTAAGAAAAAAAGCCCAGAAGACTGAAAATGTCTTTGCAGTTTTTGAACCTTCAGAAGGCGTTGCCTGATTCTGCCCTGCCATTTGATTCTGTTCTGACTTTTGTTTCTGCCAGTCACTTTGAGCCTTTTCTGCCATTTGACTTATTTCTGCTGATTTTTCACAGAGTTTTTCATCCCGGACTTCTTCTTCTCCCCTCAGAGACTGAACTATCATCTTAATGCCCAGAAATGAAAGAATAGCCAGAGAAATCCATGGCACAAATTTAAGAAAAAACATAAAGCGGGAAAGAAAAAAATGAAGGCATACCCAGCCGATCATAGGCATGATGAACTGAAAAAAAGCGAAAGTTCCACAGTAAGCAAAAATCTTTCTCAACAGAATATTTTTTTCAGAAAGAGCATTTGCAACTGAAAGGGAAAAAGCATCCATTGCAAGCGCCAGGCCCAGAAAGAGGCTGTTCAGCAGAAACAAAAGCATGTTTATCTTTATATAGAAAAAAATGCGTTAGTGCAAGAAAACACTTTTAGTCCAATTTCAAAATATTTTTCACAAGTTTCAATTTTTTTAGTATATTTATAAAAGCACAAAATTATGGAAAAAGGGAGTCGGTATGGCAAAAAAGAATGGTGCGGTGATGTGGAAATGTTCTAAATGTTCCTATTCTCAAGGATCCTGGCTTGGACGCTGTCCGGAATGCGGGGAATGGAACACCATGGAGGAAAGCGTTATTGATTCAAATGCTGTAACAAAGGCCGGCCGTGGAAGCGTGGTTTCTCAGAAGGCAAAGCCCGTTCCCCTTTCAAGCGTAGCCAGTCAGGAAAGTCCCCGCATTTTTACCGGAATAGATGAGCTTGACCGGGTTTTAGGAGGAGGAGCCGCAAAACGCTCGGCGGTGCTTCTGGGGGGCGAGCCGGGAATCGGAAAATCCACACTTTTAATTCAGATGGCGTCAAAGCTGGCCTCTAAAAAGATGAAGGTGCTGTATGTTTCCGGGGAAGAGTCTGCAGGCCAGATAAAAGAGCGGGCAGAACGACTTGAGCTGAACACTGACAGAATCGACGTGCTTTGCACCATGCGCCTGGAAGATATTCTTTCTACCCTTGATGAGAAAAATCCGGTGGTTACAATTATCGATTCCATTCAAACAGTTTACACCCTTGAAGCTGGAATTGTTCCGGGAAGCGTTACCCAGGTAAAGTACTGCGCAAACGAACTGATAAGCTGGGTTAAGGAGCGGGATGCGGTTCTGATAATGACAGCCCATGTTACGAAGGAAGGAACTATAGCCGGTCCTAAAACCCTGGAACACATGGTGGACACGGTAATTTCCTTTGAACGGAACAACGATGACGTACGGTTCCTTCACGCCCAGAAAAACCGCTTTGGTTCGGTGGATGAGCTGGGAATTTTCAATATGACGGAAAAAGGACTGGTTCCGGTTTTGAATCCCGCCACAATGTTTTTAACGGAAAGAAAAGACAGCCAGCCTTCAGGTGTTTGCTGCACGGCAGTTTTTGAGGGAAACAGAGTTTTTATGGTAGAAATTCAGGCTTTGACTGTACCGGCAAAAGCTTCCGTGAACAGAGTTTTCAGTGACAAAATCGACAGTGCAAGGGTAAGCAGGGTTGCCGCAATTCTTGAAAAAAGATGCGGAATAATATTTTCTGCCCAGGACATATACATAAACGTTGCAGGTGGAATCCGCCTGAACGAAAGCGCAATTGACGCAGCTCTGGCAATGGCCATCTATTCGGCAAGAACTGACATTGCCCTGCCGGTTGGCACTGCCGTGTTTGGAGAACTAAGTCTGGCGGGAGAAATACGAAACGTGCCGAAAATCAGGCAGAGGACAAAGACCGCGGAAAGTCTGGGCTTTACAAAATTATACGCCCCGGAAAGCGACAGAAATTCCCTGGTACAAGACGTAAGGGATATAAGAAGCCTTATTAAGGCAGTTCTAAAATAGCGGGTAAATTGAGCCCGGTACCACTGATTCAGCATTTCTTGCAGCCGCCCAGTTTCCTTTTTTTAGGGAAAGGGCAAAATCCCCGCTTTTTAAGTATTCGTGGATAAAGCCGGCAGAAAAGGAATCTCCGCAGGCAGTTGTATTTACTGCTGAAACTTTTTCTACCGGACTTTCATAAAAAATACCGGCATCGGCGGAAAATGTTGATTTTACGCCCCTGGTCACAATAATTTTATTTTTCAATTCAAGGCTTTTCTGAATAACTGCATTTTTCAGCTCTTTTTCATTCCTCTTTTGAAGAGAAAGGCCAAAAGTATTGCAAAATTCTTCTTCGTTTATTTTTATCACATGAGGAGTACAGACAGAAAGGGTATCTAAAAGCATTTTTCCCTGATAATCTGCAAGAAAAGTTTTATTTGATGCGGCAATTTTTTCTGCAATGAGGGAAACAAAATTGTCAGGCCAGCCGCAAGGTGTGGAACCTGCAAAAACCACACCCTGGCAAAGTTCAAGTTCCTCCTGAAGGGCCTTTAGAAAATCGGAAACAAAAGGCGAAAAAGACTTGTCATCTGCACTTTCCGGGCAAACTACTTCTGTTGTGCCATGATCAGAAAGAGAAAGAAGAGTCCAGCATTCACGGGTTCTGCCGGGAACTGTTATGGGATGAACAGAAAGTTTATCCCTGGAGGCAAGGTCTGTAAAAAGGGAAATATTTTCTTTACCAAGGGGGCATAAAAGGCGAACTGAAGAATCTCCCAGCTGGGAAAGAACTCTGGCTGTATTTACTGCCTTTCCGGAAGCGTCCTGGCGGTAACTTTTTCCCCGGTTTACTTCTTCTTTTTGAAAATTATCGAATAAAATAGTCCTCTGAAGGGCAGGACTTAAGCAGATGCACAAAAAACTGATCATAAAAAGAGTCTAGCGTTTTTTTTACGATAGGTCGAGGGAAAGGATTCCGAATAACAGGGCAAAGGCATTATAAATAGAATGTGCAAAAAAAAAGCGCAATGGTCTGCGTGGCCCGGCTCCAAAAATCGCGCATTAATGAGCTAGGAGCTGTTTTTGCTGAGGAACTATCTTATGCCACGGGCTTGAATAGCCGGCCCCAAGTAAGCCGCCATATTCTGAGGGAAGGGATATGGCTGCATAAAAAAAATCTCTGCGGGCGGGCCTGGAAGGCTTGCCGAAGGCAAGGATTTTGCCCCCTAAAATCTGTGGAAATGTCAGGTTTTAAGAGCTGGAAAGAGAGTCCCGGTGCGGGGCACTTCAGTAAAGAAAAGAACTTTTTGTAACAGTGTTTAAAAATTATTTGCATCCGCTCTATAAAAGTATGGCCGGGGCAAGGAAAAAGAATAAAAAAAAGGAAGGGGGCAAAAGACCGAGCGTTAGCGGGGCCTGGAAAGCCCGTGGGAGGAGGCCTTACCGCCCAGAAAATGAACTTTTAAAAATGAAAGGACGGGACTTTTGAGGGCTCTTTTCCCCTTCTTCCCAGCTCTTCTTCCAGCTTCTACACCCGGGCTCTTCTTGTACTAGGGCTTTTTTTTCAATATAATTTACTAATTATATCTATACATCTCCAAAAATTGCGCTGGAGCGCGAGGACAGTTTATGTTATTTTCACCTACAGAAATTCAGGAAACAGTCAGCATGTTTATGAAACAGAAGCTTGATATCCGCTGTGTAACCATGGGTATTAATCTTCTGGACTGTGCAGACAGCGACGCAAAAAAAGCCTGCGATAAAATTTATGACAAAATAATGAAAAAGGCCGGAAACCTGGTAAAGGTTGGTCAGGATATTGAAAAAGAATTTGGCGTTCCAATTATAAATAAACGAATTTCCGTTACACCTATTGCTCTGGTTGCGAGTGCTAGTAATGCAAAAAGCTATGTAGACTACTGCAAAACCCTGGACCGCTGTGCAAAAGAACTGGGCGTAAACTTTATAGGCGGTTTTTCTGCCCTGGTTCAGAAGGGAATCACTCCTGCAGACAGAATTTTAATTGACTCCATTCCAGAAGCCCTGGCAACTACTGATTTTGTATGCTCTTCTGTAAATGTAGGAACTACAAAAAACGGTATCAACATGGACGCCGTAAAACTTATGGGCGAAACCATCGTAAAAACTGCTGAAATTTCAAAAAATCTCCCGATAAACGGCTGTGCGAAACTGGTTGTATTCTGCAATGCCCCTGAGGACAATCCCTTTATGGCAGGCGCTTTCCACGGACCTGGAGAGGGAGACAGCGTAATCAATGTAGGTGTTTCTGGTCCTGGGGTAATTCTGGCAGCGGCAAGAGAATACAAGGGGCAGCCAATCAATGTACTGGCGGACGGAATCAAAAAGATGGCCTTTAAGATTACACGAATGGGTCAGCTGGTTGGAAGCGAAGCTGCAAAACGGCTGAATACAAACTTTGGTATTCTGGATTTGAGCCTTGCACCTACCCCTGCAGTGGGAGACAGCGTTGCCCGCATTCTTGAAGAAATCGGAATTGAAGGCTGTGGAGCTCCGGGAACTACTGCGGCTCTTGCAATGCTTACCGACATGGTAAAAAAAGGCGGCGTAATGGCTTCTACAAACGTTGGCGGTCTTTCCGGTGCCTTTATTCCTGTTTCTGAAGATGAAGGTATGATAAATGCCGTTCAGCAGGGTTCTATCTGCCTTGAAAAGCTTGAAGCCATGACTACTGTATGTTCTGTAGGTCTGGACATGATTGCAATTCCTGGAGATACTCCTGCAACTACAATTTCCGGAATCTTAGCCGATGAATTTGCAATCGGTATGGTAAATAACAAGACAACCGCCTGCCGCCTGATTCCTGCTCCTGGCAAAAAAGCCGGTGAATGGGTTGAATTCGGAGGACTTTTAGGAGGCTGCCCTGTAATGCCGGTAAGCAGTTTTGGCTGTGCTGACTTTATTAATCGCGGAGGCCGCATTCCGGCTCCAATTCACAGTTTTAGAAACTAAGTCTGGAAGAAAGCCCCTGCCAATACATATGAAGGTATTTGCATGAATGTGCATATGAGTATGTGCGGGGGCCAAAATTGTTACAAAATATTAGCCTTAATTTCGAGTTTGCTGAAATAAATTTAAAATTGGCGGAAGGGAACGAATCGTGGGGCAAAAATGCTCTGCTTGTGGATGACGCGAAGCGGCATTTTATGGTTCTGCCACAAGCAGCGCATAGCGCAGTACTGCGCGATTTTGCAACCACGAGATAGTGACCGTAAGCCAATTTTGAAGTTGAAACTATAAAACTCGAAATTAAGTGTATATAAGAAAGTTTTAGCCGGAAAAAATTATACAGCCCTATTTTATTTTTTTTATTGCTTTACCGCATTCTGCTGCAGAAAGAGGCTTTTCCGGATAAAAGTTTTCTGCATCAGGGAGATCCAGAAGTTCATCTTCTACAGAAGACAAAATTGCGTCAAAATCTCTGTCATAATAAGAAATGTCGGAAACTGGACTTATTTTTTCTCCGGCAAAAAGATTTGAATACTTATTTTTTGTCCCCTTTATCATTTTTAAATCACTTCTTAAGTTCCATAAAAAGCGGGCAAAAAGTCTTCTTGTAAGAAGACTATCTCTTGTAATTTTTTCTTCATTTATATTGGAAGAAAGTGTAGTATCTCCTTCTTTTTGATTTTCCAGAGATGCCGCTTCAAAAAGAGATGCTTTTTCAACTCTTTTATAAAGCTCATTTTCGCTTAAACTTTTTGAAGCAGTATATTTATAGAGAAGCTGGCTTGAGCCCTGAACCAGATAAAGCATTTCTCCAAGATTTATTTTTTCTTTTATTATAATGCTATTTATATCATTTGAAAGATTGGAACTTTCTCTTAGAGCCCAGCAAGAATTTCTGAGTTTTTCATAAGCCTGTCTGTAAGGAAGTGGAATATTCATAAAGGCTTCATCAAATTTTGCTCCAGTTTTTCTGTAATCTTTTTTTCCATACAGATTCAGGGCTTTTTCCAGAGTTAGGAATCCTTTAAGTTCGCTAGAAATTTTTGCTTCTTCAATATCTTCTTTTGTTAAATTAAGGCGATACGCAAGAATTGCTGTATTTACTTCTCCCTTATATAGATTTTTAGCTTTTTCATAAGATGCTTTTGCATTAGCTCTTTTCCCCTGCAGCAAAAGGCACTTTCCCTTTAGGGCATTCAATTTAGACTGAGCTTCCAGTTCTACTTTTTCTTCCTGAATAATTGAATCAATTTTTGTTATGCAGGAATCTAGAGAAAGATTTAACTCTTCTGAAGAAATTTCTGAAAGAAGAAAATCACTTTCCAGTTTACATATTTTTAATTCAACTTCAATAACTTCTTCCTGCCCTTCCTGCATTATGGAAACATATTTATCTTGCTGAAGTGTCTGACAAGATGTAAAAATTAAAAAGATAGAAATAAGAGAAAAATAAAAAATATTTTTAATTAAATTCATAATAATCTCCTCAAGGTACCTTCGCCGGCCTGCATTTAATAGCAATGCCGTAAAAAAATGAAAGCATTTTTTAGCTTTTTTTGTTTATGCTTCTTTTCCATATTCTTACTGGATATTCCATGCGGCAAGTTTGTCATCAGCTGTTAAAAGAAGAATATCTGCTTTTGAATCTCCGTTCAAGTCTGTAAAAACCGGATTTTTCCAGCCAGGAACCGGGAAGAAAGGCAGAAGTTCCAGCTTTTCGTTGAATCCGTAGAGAGAGTTTCCGTCAAGACTGACAAAAATGTTTACATCCCCTTTCTGCATAATTTTTTTTGCAGTAAGGAAACCTTCTTTGCAGCTTGCATCCGGTATTTTTACCGCCATAAAGGCACCATCTGTTGAAACTCTGAAAAGTTCTGCAGAATCGGAAATAGCAAAAATATAATTTCCGTTATAAACCACATTTGAAAAGAAAACTCCAGGAAGCTTGAGGGGAAATCCTGATTTTACTTCTCCATTTTCCCAAAGGAAGAGATTACCGTTCTGTGTAATCATTGAAATATATTCACTCTTTCCCTTTCTGAACAAAACCGGGCTTCCATATGCAACACCCGGAAGGGAAAGCTCAAAATCGGATATATAATTTTTTCCTTCAATTTTATGTATTTTTCCAAGGAAGCCCTTTTCGTAAACAAGAATAGTTTTTCCATTTACAAAAGGCCTGGACTTAATCTGGCCAGTAAGGTTCAACTGTACTTCTTCAATGCTTCCATCAAAAGAAATAAAAGCCAGATTTCCATTTGAAAGAGCTACAATCAGACCATCCTGACAGCCCTGAACTGGAGCAGATGCTTTGTAATCAAGGTAAACCGGGAAATTTTCCCTTACATTAAGGTCTTCGTCAAAAAGATAAATTTCAGCATTTTTTGTAATTGCCCACAAGTTTTTTTGCTTACCGTTTGTGCCGCTGGTAATTTCGGTTTCACCAGAGCATTCAAAAGAAAAGGTTTTACCGCTCTGAATATCGTAGCCTTTGATAATTTTATAATTTTCTACCCAGTAAAGCTTTTTTTCTTTTCCTTGACCAGAAAGAGAGCTTTCACTTAATGAAATAAGATTTCCGCTTGCCTGCCCTTCTAGCTCCATAGGGAAAAGAGGCAGACTTGATCTCATTGAGTAGCGTTTTCCAGTTGAATTAAGAGAAAGCTTAAAAACTCCTTGAGAAAGCTGCAGGTCAAAGCGACCTATTGAATAGAGGGATAGAATATCTGAAACAATAGATTTTTGTTTAAGGAAGAAAGGTATGCTTCTTTCAAGATCATAAAAGAGACTTAAGACTGAGGCATTTGAAGAAGGCTGAAGGCTTTTCCAGTTCATGTTTTTTGAAATTCTGTCAGAAAGGCTGGAATTGAAAACACCTGCAAGAGGTTCCGGAGATTCTGAAAAATAGATAAAGCCATCTGAAACAATATAGTAAAGTCCCTTTATGTTTTTTCCAAAGGCTTTTATGAGATTCTGAATATAGTCTGGAAAAACAAGGCGAGGAAGTCTTACACCGTTAAGAATCAAGCTTGTATCATCCCGCATTATAAATGATGAAGAAAGATTTTCAAAAACCTGATTTCTAAGCTCTTCATCTTTTATTTCCAGGGCAAATACAGGGGAAGTTATTCCTTCCATTCCAAAAAGGCAGATTTCGTCACCAGTCCATGAAAAAAGAAGATTATCCAGACTGTTATTAAGCAGGGACTTTGTAAGGTCACTGGCATTTTTCCATAAGTCCTGATATTTTTTTCCATCAGGTAATATTGGAAAAAGAGCATCTTTTAATTTTTCAAATGGAAGGGCGTTTATGATTGTATAATACTGAACAGAAGAAGAAAGCCTTGAAATTACAGAAGGAACCTGTACATCAGTTTTTAATAATTCCATTAAATTCTGGTATTCTTTTTCTTCAATGCTGCTGTCTGTTGGCAGAATTGCCTGAAGGGCAAGTGAAGAATCCTTTATATCCAGAGTAAGAAGAGAAAGCTGGTCTTTTGAAACAATTTTTTCTAAAATTTCATAGAGAGCCTGCTCCTGATTCTGATTTTTTAAGTCCATAATCAGCTGACTAGTGTTCAAAAAGATTTTAAGGGGATTTGAATCACTTTTTGAAAGTTCTGCAATTTTATTTGAAAAATTATTGGAAGAATTTTCAGGGGCAAAGGCTTTATTTATGAGTTCTTTATTCTGACTTAATATAATAAGATTTTTCTTTAATACAAAATATAAAAGATTTTCTGAGGATTTTTCATTTTCATCTATTTCTTCAATAGCTTGAGCTCCCTGCTCTTCATTTTCTTCAACAAGGGTTACTACATCATCAGGACTTTCAGGATTCAGAATAAATGTTGTAATATCTTCGTTTTTTTCACTGGAAAGTCC
>JAILKG010000074.1 GCA_024693915.1 Treponema sp. | reverse complement strand
GGTGAAGTATCTTACGCTGAAAATGTTGTAATTGGAGGATGGAAAGTAGGACCGGAAAAGACTACAATTGATATCCCAACAGCAACTTTGGCTGGAGGTGAACTTTATACTCTTGTTATTACAGGAGCATCTTATGATGAACTTTCTTGTTACTATCAGGATGAAGATAAAGACGGTACTCCAGATCATTCAAAGGTGAACATTGACTAATTAATTTTGCCAGATTCTAAATCATGAAGCTTGCGTTTTACAGGTTTCATGATTTACAAAATCCACAACGGCCGCCCTCAAAGGCGGTCGTTTGTCTTATCTGCAGAAGGAATACTTGCTTTTATATTTCCCCCTGCATTTATCATAAAAAATATTTTTTTTGGAGGCGTAGTGTGAAAAAGGTTCTTTCAACACTTTTTTTAAGTTTTTTTCTGTTTTCTTTTATTTCTTGTGTAAACAATTCTTCTTCAACGAACACGCCGGATAATCCAGAACCACAACCAACTCCAGAAACAAAAGATTCTAATGTTATCATAAAAAATAATTCTCAGTACGATGTAAACATTTATGTTGAAAAAAGCCCTTATTACAATGTAGAGCCTGATTTTAATGTAAAGGCAAATTCTAGTTTTAAATGCAAACTTCCAGTTTCTGAAGACACTGTCGGCACTGTTTTTTATATTGAATATCTTATTGATATAGGAAACGCAAAATTTACATATAGAACCCTCGAAACTCAGGGCTACCAGTATCTTTTAATCAAGGAAAATTCACAGGCGGAACTTACAATTGCTCCTCTTGAAAAGTGCGAGTCAAATGCTGCCTATTTTTATATAGAAAACCAGACGGCTTCAAGCATTTACCTTATAAATGGAATTCATTATGTTAATGCTTCTGGTACTAAAGAATACAATGTGCCTGCAAAAGGTGCTGCAGTTTATGAAATAAACGGAACAACTACTGCAATAAGCTTTGGTAACTATTCGCAATTGAAGATTGTCTCAGGAAATGAAGAATACAAGCTTCCTGTTTCTGAATCTGATGTTCAGAAAGGAAATGTTTATTCTTTTGTTCTTGCAACAGATTCTTCTTCTGGTACAGCGGTAACAAAACTTTCCCTCAAATCCATCACTCCATTCAACATTGATACTCAGAAAAAAATCTGGTCCAGGTATTCTAAATCCTCAAGTGATATTGATATAAGCGCTGTAAGACCGATGAAAAATCTTTCTGAAGGTTACCTTGCTGCCTGCTCAAGCAAATCTTACCCATATGCAGTGATAATGAAAAAAATCAATGCCTATGGGCAGACTGTTGATTCAAGAAACGTTGGTATCGAAGAAGACGGCAGCGGAAACAAGGTTCTTTCCATTTCATGCCAGGACTTTATGGAAGCAGCAGATGGTTCATGCGTAATGCTCTGTAAACTTACTGTGCGTCCTAAGACTTATGAAGATGAAAATGGACAGATTCAGAATGTAACTGAAAGTGACGGAGATACCTTTGATTTGGATGAATGGTTCCTCTGGAAATATAATTTTACAACAGCCAGACTGGATTTTTCTTTAAACCTTTCTTCTTCTTTGCAGAAAAATGGAGAAGCTCTTGTAGATTTTTCAAACGGAAGCCAGAATATCCTTATAGAACTTTCAGACGGAGTATATGCTCTTGCAGGCCTTTCTGTTTCTTTTGATAGCGAGGAAAATCAGATTATAAACGAACTACTGCTTAAATATGATTCAGACAGTAAAAATCTCAGTATAAAAAAACCTTACAGTGCAACTCTGATTGCAACCGATGAAGCCGGCGAAAATCTTGTAATCTGTGGGGCAAGTTCGCTTTTCTACAGCAAAAAAGATGACTGCATTTATGCAAGTGATTTTTACAACTGGTACACAGCCTACGACGCTCCTTCCGGAGAACCTCAGTACATAAGCCGAGTAAGAAAATATGACACAGATTTGAATCTTGTAGAAACTGTCTGCCAGCAGGAAAATGCCCTCTACCTGGCAATAAACGGAGATTCTGTGAGTGGAAAATACTATGTTTGCGGAGAAGTCTGCGAAAGTGGAAAGATTCTCAAAGGACTTTTAATCTCATCTGCAAATATAAAAGATGGCTCGGTTTCAAAAAGTTATTCCTACAAAACTGATAACTATCCATTTGCCTGGTTCAGTAATGTCTGCATCTGCGGAAGCAATATCGTAGCATCCGGTCATGCAGCAAGCAAAAGAGATTCTCAGGATCTTCCTGTGGTTGTTTCCTTCAGCCCTGACGGAGACCTTCAGTGGGAAAACACAGCTTATACAAATTACAAAAGCGCACCATCCTGCTTTGCCACTTCAATCGGTACATATTTGATTCATTTGAAGGGTGTGAACTCTAACGGCCAGGAATATTCCTCAATTGTAAGTGCAGATTTACTGGGTAACGACACTGGAAATACAGCGGAATTAAAGTAAGGAAAAATTTAAGCTGACTTTTACTAAAAAGCATTGTCGAATTATCTCTGGCAATGCTTTTTTTTAAGACTTAAGTTTATTCAAGAATACCTTTATTTCCCGTATCAGCCCCTAAGAGGTCTGCGCTCACTATGGTTGAATAGTTTCCGGCATTGCTTTTTCCGGTAAGGTGAATAAGGTAAGTTCCAATGCTTGTTGAAAAACAACTTTTGGCTTCTGTGTAGTCAGAATAATTTGTATTTGCCCATTGCAATTCACCCTTTTTATTATAAGCAACAACAATAGGGAGTTCGCCTTCATTTCTTTTTGAAGAAGCTGATCCTGAAACAACAATATTAGAGCCACAGATACAAACCGAATCAAACCAGGCATAGGATTTTAAGTCATATTTGTAAAGGTAAGGTTCATTCAATAGCTTTCCATTTTCAATATTTGAAAAGGAAATCATAAGTCCTTTCTGAACTCCTGAGGCATAGTTTTCCCCGGCAATGTAATATTCACCTGTAGAGGAAGAACCAGTTATAGAAGAAAAGAGCATGTTTTCTTTTTCAAGAAGAACTTCCTGAAGATTCAAACTGGTATCAAATTTTAAAAGCCGGCTTTTATATACTACGCTTGATTTATAACTGGAATCAAAATCAAAAATCTCTGTTGCATAGTATGAATTGTCTTTTGCATTGTAAAAAACAGATGAAATTTTTCGCTCTAGGACACTTTCTGTATAATCAGTAAAGTCATCTTCCGGGATATAAAGTTTTACGTTACCTGAATTAGAATCAAATCTGAATAAAAGATCATGAAAAAGTATTATTTCCTGACCAGGTTCTTCTCCTTCTTCAAAATTATAGGCAAAACCACTGGCAAGGAAAACACCTTCTTCTGCTTCTGTAAGCGAATTAAAAGAAAGATTATAAGGTGTATATTTATCTATATTGAAAGTTTTTTCTTTAACTACAGAAGCTGTGTCAAAATTATAAGTAAAGAGAAAATTGTTTTCTGCAAAATCGTCTGGATTATCAGAATTCTTGTCCGCACCTTCTTTTCTTAGTGAAAGGCTTGCAAGGACCACACATGAGCCATCTTCTGTTTCAACAAAATCGATGCAAGAGACAGAATCAACCAGATAATTTGGACCTTCTTCTGAAAATTTGTAGCTTGAAATACCTACATTGGCATCTTGTCCATTATTTTTTACAGTTTTTCCATACACGTCAATTTTTTTCATTATGATGGCAGATGGATTTTCCTTTGAAGTACAGGCTGCAAGATATCCTTCTTC